>CAYLMZ010000093.1:0-9481 GCA_964385035.1 uncultured Loktanella sp. | reverse complement strand
CTCTGGGCCTTCGGCTTCCTGTTCCTCTTCACCGTGGGTGGTGTGACAGGGATCGTGCTGTCGCAGGCTGGTGTGGACCGTGTTTATCACGACACCTACTACGTTGTGGCACACTTCCACTATGTGATGAGCCTTGGTGCGGTCTTCGGTATCTTTGCGGGTATCTACTTCTACCTGCCAAAAATGTCCGGCAAGATGTATCCTGAATGGGCGGCCAAGCTGCACTTCTGGATGATGTTCATCGGCGCCAACCTGACCTTCTTCCCACAGCACTTCTTGGGACGTCAGGGCATGCCACGCCGTTACATCGACTATCCAGAAGCCTTCGCTTACTGGAACTACATCTCAAGCTGGGGCGCCTTCCTGTCCTTCGCATCCTTCCTGTTCTTCATCGGGATCATTTTCTACACGCTGACACGCGGGGCAAAAGTGACCGAGGCGAACCCATGGAACGAATATGCGGATACGCTGGAATGGACACTGCCATCCCCACCACCAGAGCATACGTTCGAAACGCTGCCGAAGCGTGAGGATTGGGACAAGCAGCACGCGCATTAGCGGCTGACGTCATGACCACCGAAAGCCCCCGCAAATGCGGGGGCTTTTGCTTTAGGCAGGCAACACAGCAAGGGCTTGCCCCACCCTGCACCTCTGCGTCACGATGATCCCATCACCGATAGGAGCCATCGCCATGACCGCACGCAAACTCTATCTCGGCCCGTTGACGGACAATCGACGGTGGGATCAGGTGACCATCCGCCCCGATGACATCTTTGTCGTGACACCGCCCAAATGCGGGACCACATGGATGCAGACAATCATAGCGCTTTTGCTCACAGGTGACCCAGAGGTTGAAACAGATCTTTCGATCAAGATGCCATGGGTCGACATCCGTCTGCGCGACATGACCGAAGTGGCAGAACGGCTCGACGCCATGACACACCGCCGCAGCATGAAAAGCCACACGCCGATGGATGGGCTGCCGCTTGGTGACAACGGCCAATACATCTGCGTTTTCCGGCACCCGCTTGATGCGCATTTCTCCTACCGCAACCACATCCGCAATGTGCCACTGCGCTGGTTCGATCACTGGTATCCCGAAGACGATCCTGATGGGGTGACCTTCCGCCGTTTTCTGGATGGCGGACCGGAAGGTTTTGATACAGACGCGATGCCACTGGCCCATATCCTGCGGCACTACAAAGCAGCACTGGCTGTGGCTGATCAACCGAATGTCACGCTCTTTCACTACGCGGACATGAAGAAAGACCTCGTTGGAACATTCCAGACCATCGCCCGGCTCTTAGGGATTTCTCCTCCACCTGACCTGATGGACCGCCTTGTTCAAGCGGCAACCTTTGACAACATGAAAGAAAATGCAGAACGCTTTGCGCCATCGGGTAGCAAAGGCTTTTTCAAATCCGACAGCGCCTTTTTTCAAGACGGGTCCAACCAGAAGTGGTTGGGCAAGCTGACAGGCGCGGAATTGGCCGCATACGACGCCCAAATGGATGCGGCCCTGACGAAGACAGAACGCGGGTGGCTGGAAAACGGCACAGACTAACCTTGCGGTTTGTTGCGACCTTCCGCCCCATCTTGGCACGGGTAATTGACCTCGCGCGCGCGCCCACTAAAACCCAATTATGCCTTATGAATGGAGCCCGAAACCTTCCGGTGAAACACAACACTGGCAACTGAGCCTGTGGCCCTACCGCTCGCTCTTGCGCAAGGATTTTGTGCTGTTCATCGGTGCGACAGCCCTGCTTGTGTCCCTGCCTTTGCTGACGCTCTTGGGGCAACCGGTCTTGTGGGGATTGCTGCCGTTTTTCGCGATGATGCTGGCTGGCATCTGGTTCGCCCTTCACGTCAGCTACAAGCGCGGCGAGGTGCTGGAAGAACTGACAGTCGACCAGACTTCAGCCGCCCTGACGCGGACGAACGCAAAGGGCGAAGTGCAGGAATGGCGGGCAAACCGCTATTGGGTGACAGTGCACCTGCACCCAAAAGGGGGGCCGGTTGCGAACTACATTACGCTGCGCGGCGGGGATCGCGAGGTCGAGATTGGTGCGTTCCTCGATGCCGAGGAACGCAAAGCCCTTTATGATGAACTCAAAGGCGCTTTTCGCGGTTAACGCGACCAGACAGATGCCCGACGTTTTGCCGACGCTTTGCTGACGCTTTGCAGACAGCGATTATCAGGCGTTTTGCCGAAGTGGGGAATTAGCCCAGCCGGTCTTTGACCATCGGTCCGGCTTTGCCAAAATCCATCTGTCCGGTGTATTTGGCCTTGAGCGCGCCCATGACTTTACCCATGTCGCGAATGCTTTCGGCACCGACAGAACTGATGGCGTCATCTATCGCTGTGGCAGTTTCATCTTCGGTCAGCTGCTTGGGCAAAAAGTCCTCGATCACCTTGATTTCAGACAATTCTTTCTCAGCCAGTTCAATCCGTCCGCCCTCTTCATAGGCGCGTGCGCTTTCCTGACGTTGCTTGACCATCCGGCCCATGATCGCCAGCACGTCAGCATCGGTGACACCGACTGCATCCTCGCCCGAACCGCGCAGAGCGATATCTTTGTCCTTGATGGCTGCATTGATCAAGCGCAGCGTCGAAAGGCGATCCGCCTCTTTTGCCCGCATCGCATCCTTAAGGGCCGCAGTGACCCGTTCGCGCATGTCCATAAATGTGTCCCGTACATTTGTTGCCAAACGAAACGCCTACATAGTGGTAACAGGGCTGACTGACAAGGGAGCCGAGTCTAATCCAAAAGCATAGCAATAAGGGGTTTGATCCGGTCTTGACCATAGCCGCCCACACCCTTACACCCAGCCCGATTTGACCGATAGGGGAATGGCCATGACGCAGAAACCGACAGCTTGTTTGGCACTTGCGGATGGCACTGTTTTCTACGGGATCGGCTTTGGCGCGACAGGCGAAACAGTGGCAGAGCTTTGCTTCAATACCGCCATGACCGGCTATCAGGAAATCATGACAGACCCCTCTTATGCGGGTCAGATCGTGACCTTTACTTTCCCGCACATCGGCAACACAGGCGTGAACCCTGAAGATGACGAAACCGCCGATCCGGTTGCGGAAGGCATGATCGTGAAATGGGACCCGACCCTTGCATCAAACTGGCGCGCCACCGAGGAACTGACGGTGTGGCTGACAAAGCGCAATCGCATCGGCATGGGTGGTGTGGATACGCGCCGTCTGACCCGTGCAATCAGGCAGCAAGGGGCGCCGCATGTGGCCCTCGCCCATGATCCGGACGGCAATTTTGATATCGCAGCACTGGTGCAGAAAGCCCGCGAATTTCAGGGCCTTGAAGGGCTGGATCTTGCTAAGGACGTGACCTGCGCTCAGAGCTATCACTGGAACGAGATGCGATGGGCCTGGCCGGAAGGCTATAAGCCTCAGACCGATCCAAAGCACAAGGTCGTGGCCATCGATTTCGGCGCAAAGCGGAACATTCTGCGCTGTTTGGCCAGTGCAGGTTGCGATGTCACCGTCCTGCCCGCTACGGCCACTGCGGACGAGGTTCTGGCCCTCGATCCAGATGGTGTATTCCTTTCCAACGGGCCGGGTGATCCGGCTGCAACGGGTGAATATGCCGTGCCGATGATCAAAGGCGTGCTGGACGCCGATCTGCCCGTTTTCGGGATTTGCCTTGGCCATCAGATGCTGGCGCTGGCGCTTGGTGCCAAGACGATCAAAATGAACCACGGCCATCATGGGGCAAACCACCCCGTCAAGGATCGCGACACCGGCAAGGTCGAGATCACCTCGATGAACCATGGGTTCACCGTCGATAGCCAGACCCTGCCTGAGGGTGTTGTCGAAACGCATGTATCTTTGTTTGACGGATCAAACTGCGGGATTCGCATGGCCGACCGGCCCGTTTTTAGCGTGCAATACCACCCAGAGGCCAGCCCCGGCCCCATGGACAGCTACTATCTGTTTGAACGGTTCGCGGCCGCAATGGCAAGCTAGGCTGACTGCGTGCCGGGCGCGGCGCAGTTTGCCAATCTCGGAGCCTCAGGCGGGAGTTTTTCAGCCAAGATGAAGACGGAAGCCTTGCCGCCTGGGCTATTCCGCGGCCTGAACGGCTTCTGCGTCCAGCTTGAGGCGCGTCACATAGGCTTCGGAAATATGGTCGCGCAAGGCTTTGTAGGCTGCCTCGCCATCGCCGTTTTCAATAGCACTGACAATCGCCTCATGTTCCTTGAGCGTTTCATCCCCGCGGCCTTCTGCTGCAATGGATGTCGTCGCCAAAAGCGCCATCGAGCGATGCACAAGGTCCAGCTGTTGCACAAGAAAACGGTTGTGCGAGGCCAGATGGATTTGCTTGTGAAAGCGCTTGTTTGCGCGGCTCAATGCGGCAGGATCGCCAATCAGTGCACGATCTTCTTCCATCATATCGCGCAGGACCTTGATCTCTTCGGGCGTGGCATGACGTGCCGCCAGCCGCGCCGCCAAGCCTTCGAGTTCCCCGCGCACCACATATAGCTCTGACAATTGCGAGTGATCCAGTGACGCGACGATCAGCGAACGCCCGTCACGGGTCAAAAGTGACTGCGTTTCAAGTCGCTGCAAGGCTTCGCGGATCGGGGTTCGAGAGACGCCAAAACGCTCTGCCAACTCGCTTTCGACCAATCTGTCGCCTGGCTTGTAGACGTGGCTGTCAATCGCCTCGAGGATCAGAGCATAGGCATCTTTCTGGTTCACGCGGGTCTCTTGCATGGAAGCGTCCTTGTCATCTTTTGTTGACAATAAGCCTGTAAGGCATCTGTGATCAAGGCAAAGCGATTGCCTCTATCACCCTGTCAGCCTAGCTATGGCATATGGTTGCGCAATATTTTGAACATGTCGAGACATGGGTGTTTGATCTCGACAATACCTTGTATCCCCCTGCGGCTAATCTCTTTGGCCAAATGGACGCACGGTTTTCAGCTTATGTGCAGCGTTTGACGGGGCTAGAGGCCAAGGCCGCGTTGAAGCTTTGCCACGACTACTGGGACAGCTACGGGTCAACACTTGTTGGCTTGATCGAACACCATGACGTAGACCCGCATCATTTTCTGGCGGATGTCCATGACATCGACATTTCGCATCTGTCCGAGGATGAGGCGCTGACCAAAGCCTTGCGCGGTCTGAAAGGACGCAAGATCGTCTATACCAACGGATCCGAGAACCACGCCAAACGCGTGCTGGCGGCCCGCGGGCTGACCCGCGAATTCGACGCTGTCTACGGGGTGGAGCATGCTGATTTCGCACCCAAACCGACCCAAGGCGCCTTTGCCCGCGTCTTTGCGAAAGACGGCGTTGATCCAACGAAAGGCGCCATGTTCGAAGACGAGGCCCGTAATCTGGCCGTGCCCCATGCAATGGGGATGCGGACAGTGCATGTACATGCCGCCCAAGGCGACCATGATTTTGTGCATCACCACAGTGATGATCTGACAGATTTCTTGTCGCAGTTGGTCCGCTAACCCTTTCCGCCCCCATCATCGGGGCATATGTCAGGCGCATGGAACGCACTTCATCTGATATCGTGATTGCCGGCGGCGGTGTTGCCGGTCTGACGGCTGCTGCTGCCTTTGGCACAGCCGGGTTTTCTGTCACTTTGGTTGATCCGACCCCACCGATCACTGTTGGGGACGCTGAAGGCTCTGATCTGAGGACGACTGCATTTTTGCAACCCGCCCAACGGTTTCTGGAAGCTGCTGGCCTTTGGACAAAACTCGCCCCGTTTGCCGCCCCCTTACAGGTTATGCGGATTGTCGATATTGCCACTGATGCGCCGGTGATGAAGGACTTTAATGCCTCAGATATCTCGGACCAACCATTCGGGTGGAACCTACCCAACTGGCTGTTGCGGCGTGAAATGGTTGCGCGTTTGGATGAGCTGCCGAATGTCGATTTTCGACCGGGTGTTGGGTTTCAATCGATGCTCGGACGGACGGCAGAAGCAATTGTCACCCTGACTGACGGCACGCAAATCAGCGCCAAACTGGTCATTGGCGCAGATGGGCGCAACTCTGCGGTGAGACAAGCCGCGGGGATTTCTGCCAAGACGACGCGCTATGGACAGAAGGCCCTGACTTTCGCCGTCACCCATGACGCGCCACATGATAATATATCGACCGAGATCCACAGGTCGGGTGGTCCCTTCACTCTGGTCCCCCTGCCCGACCACGACGGCAAGCCCTGTTCGGCTGTTGTCTGGATGGAACACGGGGCCGAGGCCAACAGACTGGCCGCACTTGACACTGATGCCTTTGAGGCAGCCGCCAATGATCGCTCCGGCATGCTCTATGGTCCATTGAAATTGGCGACGCGGCGCGGCGTCTGGCCAATCATCAGTCAGATTGCAGATAGCCTGACTGCGCCGCGCATGGCGCTTGTCGCAGAAGCGGCCCATGTCATGCCGCCTATCGGCGCACAGGGGTTGAACATGTCTCTGCGCGATCTTGCCTGCCTGCTGGACTTGGCAACCGCACAACCACAAACGCTTGGCGCACCTGCCATGTTGGACAGCTATGCCCGGAAACGCCACCCTGACATCAAATTGCGGATTACAGGCATCGACGCATTAAACCGCGCATCAATCGCAGGCAGCCCTCTGGCCCAAAGCCTGAGGACCAAAGGGATTGAGGCGCTTTATGGCGTGGCTCCGGTGCGGCGCAGCTTGATGCAACTTGGCCTTGGGGCCACCTAAAGGACGCGGTTCAAAACCGGTAGCAGTCGGTCAAGCGTGCCTCGCACATCGTAGAGCTTGTCGAGACCGAACAGCCCCAGCCGGAATGTGCGGAAATCCTCTGGCTCATCACACTGAAGCGGGACACCTGCCGCAATCTGCATACCTTCGGCAGCGAATTTTGACCCGTTCTGAATATCAGGGTCATGGGTATAGCTGACCACCACGCCCGGCGCACCAAAGCCTTCGGCCGCGACGGATTTGATGCCCTTATCGGCCAAAGCCGCGCGCACAGCTTTGCCAAGCGCCCACTGCGCCTCTTTCAGTTTGTCAAAACCGAAAGTCCGGGTTTCAAGCATCGTATCGCGAAAAGCGCGCAAGCCGTCAGTTGGCATGGTCGCGTGATAGGCATGACCACCGTTTTCATAGGCCTGCATGATGCTGTGCCATTTCTTGAGGTCGACGGTAAAGGAGTTGGATGTTGTCTCTGCCAGACGCGCCACGGCCCGCTCTGACATCATGACCAGTCCGGCACTCGGGGTGGACGACCAGCCCTTTTGCGGGGCAGAGATCAAAACATCGACACCCGTGGCACGCATATCCACCCAAGCACAGCCAGAGGCGATACAATCAAGAACCATGATCGCCCCCACCTCATGTGCGGCTTCGGCGAGGGCCGTGATATAGTCATCCGGCAGGATGATCCCGGCAGATGTCTCGACATGAGGGGCGAAAACCACGTCTGGTTTGGCCTCTTTGATGGCCGCCGTCACATCCTCAATCGGCGCAGGTGCAAAGGGCGCACGCGTGTCATTGCCCGACTGCCGCGCTTTCATCACGGTTGTTTGCGCCGTAAAGTTTCCCGCCTCGAAAATCTGGCTCCAACGGTAGGAAAACCAGCCATTGCGCACGACAAACGCATGCGCGTCGGCACCGAACTGGCGTGAAACAGCCTCCATCCCATAGGTGCCACCGCCGGGCACCAGAGCCACAGCATCAGCGTTATAAACCTCTTTCAACATGGCAGAGATATCGGTCATCACGCCCTGAAAGGTCTTGGACATATGGTTGAGCGAGCGATCTGTGAAGACCACTGAAAACTCCATCAAACCATCTGGATCTACGGGTGTCTGCGCGCCGTCCATGCTGTTCTCCTCATCAACTTTCATCTTTCGCTAATCGGACAACCTGCTGAAAGCAAAGCCTATCTCGGTATACATTCGCCGCATCTGCACAATCGCGTTTCCGATAAGCGAATAAGCGCAACTATAGCGGACCGGGGCGGCGCTCCTCACTTAAAAGCACATTCGCCTCCACATCACCGACACCCGGCATGGTCATGATCCGTCTGCGCAAGACACGTTCAAAATCCGCAAGATCACGGGCCACGACCCGCAAACGATAGTCATAAAGGCCCAAGACATGGTCCACGGTCTGCACTTCGGGGATGGCCCCGATGGCGCGTTCAAAACTTTCAAGGCTGACACGGCCCTTGGTGGCAAGCTTCACACCGAGAAAAACAGTGACACCGAACCCGACCTTCTCGGCATCAAGGTCTAGCCGGCGGCCCGCTATCACCCCCGCTTCTTGCAGCCGCCGGATGCGTCGCCACGTGGCGGGTTGGCTGAGACCAAGCTTGCCCGCTAGTTGCGTTGTGGATTGGTCCGCGTTGCGCTGAAGCGCGCGCAGGATGGTCCGATCGGTTGCATCCAGGTTCATAGCGGCAAGCTTTCGTCGGATTTCACCGTCGCGACCGTCATCAGCGCCTCGATGTCAGCGATATGGGGCAAGGTCAGAATATCGTCCCGGTAAAGTCGCTGATAATCAGCAAGGTCCTTTGCAATCAAAGACAGACGGACATCGACCCGGCCCAGAAACGTCTGGATCTCGATCACTTCGGGGACTTCACGTGCGGCTGCGATAAAGTCGTCAAACGCGCGCGCAACTGTCTTGTCCAATGTCACACGCAAACTGACGGCAACCGCATATCCCAAAGCTGCCCAATTGATCACGCTGTGGCTGCCTCTCACGATGCCATCGTTGCGCAAACGTTCCAGACGCCGCCCGACCCGCGCAGGGGTCGAGGCGATTTGTTCAGCCAGATCAGGCACACCCCGACTGGGATCACTTTGCATCAAGCGCAATAAACGTCGATCCGTTTCATCAAACATGATTTCTCTCATATTTTTATATTGAGCGAATAACAATCATCATTTTGCCAAAAATACTCACAATCCGACACTCACAATCAATCATGCCATCGCTATAAGAGCAGCAGAGAAACGCCAGCAAAGGAAAGTTACCATGCGCGTATTTTATGATCGCGACTGCGATGTGAACCTGATCAAAGACAAAAAAGTTGCTATTCTGGGCTATGGCTCCCAAGGCCATGCACACGCGCTGAACCTGCGTGACAGCGGCGCGAAGAACCTTGTTGTGGCCTTGCGCGAAGGCTCCCCTTCTGCTGCCAAAGCTGAAGGCGAAGGCTTGAAAGTCATGGGCATCGCTGAAGCTGCGGCTTGGTGCGATGTGATCATGTTCACAATGCCCGATGAACTTCAGGCAGAGACATACAAGAAATACGTTCACGACAACCTTCGCGAAGGCGCCGCAATTGCATTTGCACACGGTCTGAACGTCCACTTCGGGCTGATCGAGCCAAAGCCAGGCGTTGACGTCATCATGATGGCACCAAAGGGCCCAGGGCACACGGTGCGCGGCGAATACACCAAGGGCGGCGGCGTGCCTTGCCTGGTTGCGGTACATCATGACGCCACAGG
>CAYLMZ010000092.1:0-9494 GCA_964385035.1 uncultured Loktanella sp. | reverse complement strand
AGAACTGGTCGTCGCCGTTTGCGTCGGCATATGTGCCCAGATCAACCCAAGACTGACCTGCAGCATAGTTCTCGCCTACCCAAGCGGCCATATCGGCACCCAGTGGATCAAGCAGCCCCTGTGCGGCCATTGTCGCAGCAAGACCCGGCTGCGGGAACACGGCGATGTTTGGCGGGCTGCCTGCTTCGGCATCAATCACGATCTGCTGCTCAAAGCCGTCAGAGCCTGTGTATGTCACGTTGGCGCCTGTGGCGTCCGTGAAGTAAGCAATTGCGGAACGGAAGATGTCGTCCTCAGGGCTCAACCATGGCCCAAAAATTGTGACGTCCTGACCAGACAGATCAGGCGCACCTTCGGCCCATGCGTTATATTCGTCCCAGCTAAAGTCCCCTTCACCCGGTGTGAACACGAGGTGACCACCGGCGTTGACGGAACCAGCCGTCAGAGCAACCGCTGCCACGCTGGCATACAGTTTCATTTTCATAAGTTTCCTCCCAATGCGCCTGATGGCGCGTCACTTTAGTTACCCAGATGCAATCGCATCATGCTCAGGAATCACTTCCCAAAGCGCTTTGGATTTTTTAACCTTCGTGAAAATGTTAGCGCATGTCAACAACCGTGATCGCCATCCAAAAATCCCTTGGTTTCTGCGCAAAACATGTTACTGAAACGATTACGGCGCAACGATCCATAGTATCGCAGTGCGGGAACTGAAACGATTGAAAGCGCTTTGAACGGCCTCTACGACGATGAATTTAAAGGAACTCTCTCAAAACCTTGGGCTTAGCCAAACGACAGTGAGCCGGGCGCTGAATGGCTATCCGGAAGTTTCGGACGCTACACGCAGACGGGTTCAACAGGCCGCCAAAGAATTCAATTATAGCCCTAGCACACGCGCCAAAGGGCTGGCGACGGGGCGCGCGCTTGCGATCGGCCATGTGATTCCTGTCTCCAACCAGCACGAGATGGTGAACCCGATCTTCGGGGATTTCATTGCAGGCGCTGGAGAGACCTACGCGCGCGAGGGGTATGAGATGCTGCTTTCCGTCGTGGACGACGCGGACGAGCATAAAGTCTACGAAAGCCTCCGGTCACGGCGCGCGGTCGATGGCGTCATCGTGCACGGTCCGCGCATGAATGACAGTCGAATCCCTTTGCTACACGACCTTGGCCTCCCCTTTGCCGTGCATGGCAGGGCTTCTGGCAGTGATACCCCCTACGCATGGCTGGACGTGAACAACCGGCGGGCCTTTGAACGGGCAACGTCTTTCCTTTACGACCTTGGTCATCGCCGCATCGCGCTGATCAACGGACTTGAAGACATGGATTTTGCCCACAGACGGCGCGAAGGCTATAAATCGGCGCTGCGCAGCAAAGACCTGCCGCTGGATGCAACACTCATGCGCTCGGGCGAAATGACCGAAGTCTTCGGCTACGAAAGTACCCGCGACATGCTTGCCACAAGTGACGCACCGACAGCCATCGTCAGTTCTTCACTGATCAGTGCGCTTGGCGTGCGGCGCGCAATTGAAGAGCGCGGATTGATCATGGGCAAGGATGTCTCGGTCATTACCCACGATGATGCGCTCTCTTATCTGCAAAATGGCGGAGACGAACCGATCTTCACCGCCACACGTTCTTCTGTGCGCGATGCAGGCCGCCGTCTGGCGCAGATGCTGCTTGATCAGATCGCAAACCCCCAACACCCGGTGCAGCAAGAATTGCTGGAAGCCGAATTGATGGTGGGCGGGTCAACCGGCCCTGCCCCACGAAAGGACTAGCCATGGACTTTAAACGGTCAGATTTCCCCGAAGACTTCCTTTTCGGGGCGGCAACCGCTGCTTACCAGATCGAGGGGCACAGCTTTGGCGGCGCAGGCCCAACCCATTGGGATACCTTTGCAAAAGGACCGGGCAATGTGGTACGGGCCGAAGACGGGGCCATCGCGTGTGACCACTACCACCGGTTTGCCGAAGACCTCGACCTGCTTAAGGACGGGCACTTTGACGCCTACCGGTTTTCAACATCATGGGCGCGGGTGATGCCCGACGGCCGAACGGTAAACGCCGAAGGCCTCGACTATTATGATCGCCTCGTTGACGCGATGCTGGAGAGAGGCCTGAAACCTTTCCAAACGCTCTATCACTGGGAACTACCTGTGGCGCTTGCGGACAAGGGCGGCTGGATGAACCGCGATACCTGTCATTATTTCGGAGATTTCACGGATGTGATCACGGGCCGGATCGGTGACCGGATCGACGCAATCGCGACAATCAATGAACCATGGTGCATCTCTTTCTTGTCGCATTTCTTGGGGCACCACGCACCCGGTCTCAAAGATATCCGCGCTACGGCACGCGCAATGCATCACATCAACCTCGCCCACGGGATCGGCATGTCACGGCTCCGGGCAGCGGGGATGAAAAACGCAGGGATCGTGATCAACTTCGACCACACCGAACCCATGGACGATAGCCCCGAAGCAGCTAGGGCCGCCAAAACATGGGATGCGATCATGAACCGCTGGTTTGTTGAGGCGATCACCAAAGGGACCTACCCAGAAGAAGCACTGGCCGGGCTCGCCCCCCATATGCCAACCGATTGGCAAGACGACATGGCCGAGATCAGCCAGCCAATCGATTTTCTGGGCGTTAACTACTACACACGCCATAAAGTGACCCATGATGCCAGCGTCGTCTGGCCGCATATCGCAAGCGAAGAAGGACCTGGTGACAAAACCCAGATGGGGTGGGAAATCTACCCAGACGGGCTGCGATCTTTCCTTACACGGCTTTCAAACGACTACGTAGGCGACATGCCGCTCTATGTGACCGAAAATGGCATGGCGTGGGACGACCAGGTTGAAAACGGAGCGGTCTATGATCCTGTGAGGATGAAATTTGTTTCAGATCATGCACTTGCCATCAAAGCGGCCATCGACGAAGGGGCTAACGTCAAAGGCTTCTTCTACTGGTCACTTCTCGATAACTACGAATGGGCCTTTGGCTACGAGAAACGCTTTGGCATGATCCATGTTGATTTTGAGACCTTGCAGCGTACGCCGAAAGCGTCTTATGAGGCGCTCAAATGCGCTATCGCGCGCTAGGACATTTCCATGACACACCCAAAGAACACTTATTCGCTTGTCTCCGATATTGGCGGAACGAACACCCGATGCGCGCTGGCCCAAGGGCGTCACATTGTCGAAGGGACGATCCGACGCTACAGCAACGCCGATTTTCCGGGGCTGGAATCAGTCTTGCGTCAATACATTGATGACGAAGGCGGTGTTGACCCGATTGCGGCATGTATTGCTGTGGCCGGCCCTGTCCGCGAAGGGCGCGCCACCATGACCAACCTCGATTGGACTATGGATAAGGACACGCTTGCGCGGGCGACCAAAGCTGAAACAGTATCTATTCTCAACGACCTGCAGGCCCAAGGTCATGCGCTTGGGTATCTCGATCCGGCCAACATTCGCACCATCATTGATGGACCAAGTGACCGTGCAACAGCGGCAAAACTTGTCGTTGGCGTGGGCACCGGTTTCAACGCGGCACCTGTGTATGACCTTGAAACAGGGCGGATTGTAACACCATCCGAAAGCGGACACGCCAACCTGCCGATCCGGAATGAATTGGAACTGCGGCTTTGCCAATTTGTCTCAAACGCCCACGGTTTTCCGGCAGTTGAAGACGTTCTGTCAGGTCGCGGGTTAGAACGCGTTTATGCCTTTCTGGGACAAGAGGCTGCAGACCCGCGCGAAGCTGCGGCCAAAGACATCATGGCAGCTTGCGCCGATGGCAGTGACCCCCGCGCGATCGAGGCTGCGCGCATCTTTACCCGCATTCTGGGGACAGTCTGCGGCAACCTGTCTTTGATCCAGCTGCCCTTTGGCGGGGTGTATCTGGCGGGTGGGGTCGCCCGCGCTTTTGCGCCACATCTATCGCATTTCGGATTTGGCGATGCGTTCCGCGACAAAGGGCGTTTTGCCGGGTTCATGGGCAACTTCGCGGTGCACGTCATCGAAGACGACTACGCAGCGCTCACAGGATCGGCGGCACATCTGGTCGCGCTGACAGGGCAGCAAGGCTAAAGGGCACTTTGGCGCTGCCGTTTCAGGCTTGCAGCTGCCCTTGCACCGTTTGGGTCAAAGCCGTCAAAGAAAAAGGCTTTGGCAAAAACACTGCATTCGGGATCGGCGCCTCCCCGTCATCAAAGGCATCCTCGGGGTAGCCTGAGACAAAGACCACATGGGTGTCGGGGCGGGATTTCAGCGCCTCACGGACCCACGTTGGACCATCAAGACCGGGCATGATCACGTCGCTGACAAAAAGATCAACGTGCAGGTCATCGGCGTCCAAAAGCGCCAGGGCAGCCTCTGCGCTATCGGCCTCAAGCACGGTGTAGCCCTTCATGCGCAAAGCACGAGAGGCAAAGGCGCGCACAGGCGCCTCGTCTTCAACTAAAAGAACAACACCATCGCCCTTGCCGCCCAGTTGCGGCCGCGCGGACATACGCGGGACAGTGACAGGCAATTCAGCACCGCCGTCATATTGTGGAAACAAAAGCGAGAATGTCGTCCCCTTGCCAACGATGCTTTCCGCAAAGATATAGCCGCCGGTTTGTTTGACGATACCGTAAGCCGTTGACAGGCCCAGACCGGTCCCCTCTCCGGTGCGCTTGGTGGTCCAGAACGGTTCGAAAATCTTTTGCAGCTTATCCGGGGGAATGCCACTTCCCTCATCAATTACGTTGACGACCACATAGTCACCCGGCGGTACCACAACACGATCTTTGCGCATTTGACTGGCAAGGGTCATGTTGTTGGTCACGACCCGGATTTCACCTGCGCCATCCATCGCGTCTCGGGCGTTAACCACCAAGTTCATCAACACCTGTTCCAGCTGTCGTTTATCGGCACGGATCGGGGCAAGCACGGCTTCATGATCAAGGGTCAGCGTCACCTTTTCGCCAACCAGCCGGTTCAAAAGGTGGGTCAGATCAGACAGCGTGTCACGCAAATCAATCAGATCGAACTGAAGGGTCTGCTTACGTGAAAAAGCCAGCAACTGCCCCACAAGACTTGCTGCACGATTGGCGTTTTGATGGATCTGGATCAGATCAGCATAGTTTTGATGCCCCTCGTCATGGCGCAGCAACAGCAGGTCACAATGCCCCGAAATCGCGGTGAGCAGATTGTTGAAATCATGCGCCACACCGCCGGCCAGTTGACCGATGGCCTGCATTTTCTGGCTTTGAACGAATTGCGCCTCCAGTGTCTTGAGCTCTGTCACATCGTTGAGCACCGCAATCAGATGCGCCTCATCGCCGTGCCCTGCTGTGCTGAGCGTGACTTGAACAAATGTATCGCGGCGATCCTTTCGGCCGCGCAGAAACTCTGACACGTGGGCACCCTGCCCCCCGACGGCCTGCGCCAGCCAATCGGTAATGGGCCGCCCCGGGCCATCCAGCACATCAGACAAATGCACCGACTTTGACCGTGCGATCCCCAGCAACTGCCGTGCCTCTCTGTTAGATGCTGTGACGCGCCCGTCATGCGCCACTTTCAATAGCGGCACGGGCAGGTCTTCGATTGCATCCCAATCAGCGTCCAGTTGCGGCGGGTTCTGGCGCAGATTTAGCACAGGCAGCAAAACAACCTGCGTCATCCCATCCACAAGACTAGCCGTGACTACCGTGAAATCACGCGCGCCATGGTCGGTATCAAACACTTGCAAGGTGCCGCTTTGCAGATCATTGCCAACCAGAATATCGCTTAGCATTTTGACAGGTCTTTCAAACCGCATTGCCAACGCGGGCGACATCCCTGAGACTGCGCCGTTATTCGCGACCGAGAACATCAACAGTGGCGCATCCGCATCCCCAACAGCCTGCGCCGGGTCGGACGCACGGACCTCCCAAACCAGACAGTTCGCGCTTAACCGCTTAAGGGCAACGACATAGGTTTGTGACAGGGTTGGCACCTCAACCTCGCCCCATTGATCGGCCACTGCCCGCTTCATCACCGCCCTCACCGCAGGTTCTGGGTCAGCAAATACCTGTGACAGAACATGACAAAGCCGTCTTTCCTGCGCGATTTCATATCGTTCACTTGCAGCAGTGTTTGACGCCACAACACGCAGCCCGCTGTCAGTGACGAACCTTGGCGCGGATGCATCAGCAATCAACGCCTCGGCAATCCGTTGTTCTGCATCAATCAAACGACCAACACGCATCTCCATCAAGCAGTGCGCTGTGGCGAAAACCAGACCGATCCCGCCCGTTATTAACAAACCCTGCGCCAGAACAGCCGACGAGACAAAGGGCGCGCTGACCAGACAGGCAACAGCAATCAGCGCCGCCCCCCACCATAAGGGGGGCTGCGCGGATGGCGCGTGGCCCATTGCATCTGCGTTGTTCATTCATGCGCCCAAAGCTGGAGTGTCTTATGCCTCTGCTAACCCTGAAATGGTTAACGTGACGCTAAGCAAACAGAAACGGGCGACAAACACAACCTTAAGCTGTTCTTAGGGACGATCTAAGACCGCAAGAAAGAAACCATCACCATCCTTGTTCGGATATCTCTGTTCTTGGCGCTCCACATGCCATTCAGAAAATTGCGCAGTAAACTTCTGAATAATATCACCATTCTCACATGCCAACACAGAACATGTCGCATAAACAAGCGTGCCGCCCGGTGCGACCAATGGCGCGGCAGATGTCAAAACATCAATCTGCGATTGTATTAGCCGTTCCAGGTCGGATGCAGAAAACCGCCACTTCGCATCCGGTGTCCGGCGCCAGGTGCCTGATCCGCTACATGGTGCATCGCAGAATACAACGTCAAATGGCCCGTTCTGGGCCAAAGCACTGGTTGGGAGAATATCAATCTGTAATCCGGCACGCGCTGCACGCGCGGGCAAATCCGACATGCGTTGGGGTGCAATATCATGGGCCGCAACACGCGCCTGATAGAGATCTGCAAATGCCAGCGCTTTCCCGCCGCCCCCTGCGCAGTAATCCAGAACACGTGCGCCTGACACAACCGGCACCTGCGCCACCGCCCATTGCGAAGCCGCGTCCTGCAACTCAACCAGACCTTCTTTATAGGCCTTGCTGGTCTTTACCCGGCGGGCGTTTTCAGTCACCCGCAAACAAGTCGACAGTGACGAGTGCGGCAGCGCCGAAACCCCGTCTTCGGCCAACGCACTGACCGCGTCAGATAGGCCGCAACGGCGGGTATTCACCCGCAAGAAAACGTCTGCGCGGGCCTGCTGGACCTGCGCGACTTTTGTGGCGGCCTCACCCAGACTGGCCTGCCAGCTTGGCCAAAGCCAAGTGGGCATATCCGCGGCCTCATCTGGGCTTTGCGGGACATATCGTGACAGTTCATCAGCGCCCAAAGCTGCCGGCGCATGCCCCTCACCCGAAAACAAGGCGGCGGTGTCCCATCCCTCTCTTAAAGCCAATTGCGCCATCAATTGACGGCCGGTCCCGTCACCCAACGACCGTTTGGCCCGCAGCACATCAAAAACATGATCGCGGATTGCGGCACGATCCTTTGAGCCCGCAAAGCGGCTCGCACGCGCCCAAGAGGTCAAAGCCTGTTCTGCCGCTGCGCCGCCTTGGATACGGTCAAGGATTTCGATCGCGGCGGCGACACGTGCGCCCGGTGTCATGCTCTAGCCGATCCGGTAATTGGGGCTCTCGCGCGTGATCTGGACATCATGCACGTGGCTTTCTTTCAGACCCGCACCTGTGATCTTCACGAAGTTGCAGTTCTTGCGCATTTCTTCGACCGTGGCACAGCCAGTATAGCCCATCGCAGCCCGCAGACCGCCCACCAATTGGTGCACAACAGCGCTGGCAGAGCCCTTATACGGCACCTGCCCTTCGATCCCCTCGGGCACCAGCTTGTCGCTCGCCGCGTCTTTCTGGAAATAACGATCAGCCGACCCGCGCGCCATCGCGCCAAGGCTGCCCATCCCGCGATAGGATTTGAACGAGCGACCCTGATACAGGATCACCTCGCCCGGGCTTTCATCGGTGCCCGCAATCATGGAGCCAACCATGGCGCAAGAGGCACCGGCCGCAATTGCCTTTGCAAAATCACCCGAGAACTTGATGCCACCGTCAGCAATCACGGGCGTATCACCCGCACCGGCCGCACAATCCATGATGGCCGTCAACTGCGGCACGCCCACACCCGCGACCATCCGTGTTGTACAGATTGAACCGGGTCCAATCCCGACTTTCACCGCATCTGCACCGGCCCCGATCAGGGCACGCGCAGCTTCGGCCGTGGCAATATTGCCTGCAACGATCTGCACTTCGTTCGAGAGCTTCTTGGCGCGCTCCACGGCCTTTGCCACGCCTTCGGAATGGCCATGCGCGGTGTCGACAACAACCATATCCACGCCTGCATCGACCAGCGCCTCGGTCCGTTCAAAACCGGCATCGCCAACGCCCGTTGCGGCTGCAACGCGCAGACGGCCCAGATTGTCCTTACAGGCCATTGGGTTCAGCACAGCTTGCTCACTGTCCTTGAGGGTCAAAAGCCCTGTCAGCTTACCAGCGGCGTCCGTGATAAGCAGTTTTTCAATTCGGCGTGCCTGCATCAGCGACCGGGCCTCATCGAGATCAGCAGGCTCTTGCAGCATGGCAAGGTTGTCGGTGGTCATCATCACGCTGACCGGGGTCTTGTCGTCCTGCGCAAAGCGCATATCGCGGTTGGTCACGATCCCGACAATGCGCCCGTCCTCAGAAACAACTGGAAAGCCTGTGATCCGGTAACGCTCCATCAACGCCTTTGCATCTGCAAGGGTCTGATCCGGGCGCAGGGTCACAGGATTATAGACGGTACCAGAGACAAAGCGCTTCACACGGCGGATCTCTTTGGCCTGCTCCTCGACACTCAGGTTCTTGTGAACAACGCCAATCCCACCGGCCTGGGCCATGGCGATGGCCATCCGTCCCTCGGTCACAGTATCCATCGCACTGGACAAAAGCGGGATGTTCATACGGATCGATTTGGTGACGTTCGTGGCAGTGTCAGCGGTCGACGGCAAGACGCTCGATGCCCCCGGCACCAGCAATACATCATCAAAGGTGAGTGCCTCGCGAATCTCCATCAACCGATCTCCTATGTCGTGGGTGCGTTGGCACGTCCCTATCGCATGGAATGCCTGATGTGGAAAGAGGGAACTGGCGATCCGGTCAGCACAAGCCGGAACGGCCGTAAGAAGTTTGCTTTGGGAGGAGAAAGGGACAAAAACGGGCTTGCCGTATAGACCGTATCGGCATAATTGTGATGTTATATCATATCACTCTTGGATGACACGATCGTTCGCCATAACTGCGGCAATACCTCACTCAAACGCACCCGACGCAATCCACACCGGATGCATGACTTTGACCAGCTCCCACCAGAGCTGCGGGCATGGACCGCAAGAGCCGCGCGCCCATGGCGGGCCAAATCGGTGCGAAAGGCC
>CAYLMZ010000091.1:0-9520 GCA_964385035.1 uncultured Loktanella sp. | reverse complement strand
CATCACTTACGATTCGTCAAAGGTTTCGTTGGTGCCCTTGAAGCCCCTGACGCCAAACCCTAAGACTCTGTCAGGAATTATGAAATAGGACGGTCCCGTCCGAAGCAGAGGCAGTAGATATGCAAGACCCCGTCGAGACTTATATGAACCTTGTCCCAATGGTCGTAGAACAGACCGCCCGGGGTGAACGCGCCTACGACATTTTCTCGCGCTTGTTGAAAGAGCGGATCATTTTCGTGAATGGCCCAGTGCATGACGGCATGAGCCAGCTGATTGTGGCGCAGCTTTTGCACCTTGAGTCGGAGAACCCCAAAAAAGAGATCAGCATGTACATCAACAGCCCAGGCGGCGTGGTGACATCGGGTCTGTCGATCTATGATACGATGCAATACATCCGTCCAAAGGTCAGCACGCTCGTGATCGGTCAGGCAGCGTCGATGGGCTCGCTTCTGCTGACAGCTGGTCACGAGGGCATGCGCTTTTCCCTACCAAACAGCCGTGTGATGGTGCACCAGCCATCAGGCGGCTATCAGGGACAGGCCACGGATATCATGATCCACGCCGCCGAGACTCAGAAGCTGAAGACGCGCCTGAACGAGATTTACGTCAAGCATACGGGCAACAGTCTCAAAAAGGTGGAAGCAGCGCTCGAGCGTGACAACTTTATGTCGCCTGAAGAAGCGAAAGAGTGGGGTTTGATCGACGAAATCGTGGAGAATCGGACCAAGTCCGAGGATTAAACCTGCGACACAGTATTCATCAACAAAGGCGGCCTTAATGCCGCCTTTGTTTTTTGTTTTATAATGCGCGCGTTAGCGGGATTTATGCAGATGTTAACGACCGTGTGCATAAGGTCATTTTGACATTGTGGCCGCTGGCGGGCTGTCTTACTGTTGGTGTGAGACGATTTGATGGACGAGAATAGGGCATACGCCCCAGAGGTTTGAGATGGCGAACACAGGCAGCACCGACGGGAAAAACACCCTTTACTGTAGCTTCTGCGGCAAAAGCCAGCATGAGGTGCGCAAGCTTATTGCAGGGCCAACCGTCTTTATCTGCGACGAATGTGTCGAGCTTTGCATGGACATCATTCGTGAAGAAACGAAAACCGCAGGCCTCAAAGCTGGCGACGGCGTGCCCACACCGACAGAGATTTGTCAGGTTCTTGATGACTACGTCATCGGTCAGATGCATGCCAAGCGTGTGCTGTCTGTTGCGGTCCATAACCACTACAAGCGCCTGAACCATGCCGAGAAATCGGATATTGAACTGGCGAAATCAAACATCATGCTCATCGGGCCGACAGGCTGCGGTAAGACGCTTCTGGCGCAGACGCTCGCCCGTATCCTCGATGTTCCATTTACAATGGCTGACGCAACGACGCTGACTGAGGCTGGTTATGTCGGTGAGGACGTCGAGAACATTATTCTGAAACTGTTGCAGGCGTCCGAATATAACGTTGAGCGCGCGCAGCGCGGCATCGTCTACATCGACGAAGTCGACAAGATCTCCCGCAAGTCTGACAACCCATCCATCACCCGCGACGTCTCGGGCGAGGGTGTGCAGCAAGCATTGCTGAAGATTATGGAAGGCACGGTTGCGTCTGTTCCACCGCAGGGCGGTCGAAAGCATCCACAGCAAGAATTCCTGCAAGTGGATACAACGAACATCTTGTTCATCTGCGGCGGTGCTTTCGCTGGTCTGGACAAAATCATCGCACAGCGCGGCAAAGGCTCTGCGATGGGCTTTGGTGCCGATGTGCGCGAAGATGATGATCGTGGCATTGGTGAAATCTTCACGGATCTTGAGCCTGAGGATCTGCTGAAATTTGGTTTGATCCCCGAATTTGTTGGCCGCTTGCCAGTTATCGCGACCCTGACTGATCTTGATGAAGATGCGCTGATCACGATCTTGACGGCCCCCAAGAACGCATTGGTCAAACAGTACCAGCGCCTCTTCGAGTTGGAGAGCACGAAGCTTACTTTCACGGATGATGCGCTGAGCGCGATCGCAAAGCGCGCCATCGAACGCAAAACGGGTGCGCGTGGTTTGCGGTCCATCATGGAAGACATTCTGCTGGATACAATGTTTGACCTGCCCGGCATGGATACCGTGACAGAGGTCGTCGTGAATGAAGAGGCCGTAACGTCTGACGTGGCCCCATTGATGATCCACGATGAAGGCAAAGCAAAAGAGCCCGCAACCGCGAGCTAGTCCTTGACTGTCCGCCATATCTCTACAGGCTCTCCTTTTGAGGCGCAGATTGGCTATAGCCGCGCCGTGGTTGCTGATGGCTGGGTCTTTGTGGCCGGCACGACCGGCTATGATTATGCCGATATGACCATGCCCGAAACCGTCGAGGCGCAGTGTAAAAATGCTCTTGCGACCATCTCGAACGCATTGGCAGAGGCGGGGAGTGGTCTCGATCATGTTGTCCGGGTGAATTACATCGTCCCTGACAAAGACGATTGGCCAAAATGCTGGCCCATCACCTCTGAGGCATTTGTCGTTGCCAAGCCAGCCGCGACAATGATTTGCGCCGCGCTTCAAAACGCGGAAATGAAGATCGAGATCGAAGTCACTGCGCGCATTCCTGCCTGATCAGACTGGACGTTTCGTGTATCTTGGTGCACAAGACAGCCAACAAGTCGGAGACGTGACATGGGCCTTGCACATAACATCAAACGTATTTTCACGTGGTGGGACGGACAGTCCTTTGGCACGCAGCTTTGGACGAACCGCAACGGCAAAAAAGTCGGTGAAGATGCAGACGGCAATGTTTACTACCGCAACGCTGATGATACCCGCCGTTGGGTGATCTACAACGGTGAGAACGAGGCGTCTCGCGTCAGCCCTGAATGGCACGGATGGCTGCACCACACATGGAACGAAGCCCCGACCGAGGCCGCGCCCAAGCGTAAAGAATGGGAAAAGCCCCATCAGGAAAATCTGACCGGCACTATGGCGGCTTACGCGCCATCGGGGTCGATCCGTCGGGGCGCGCCCGCTGATCGATCCGACTACGAGGCGTGGTCGCCTGAATAGGCTGCGCATGTTCCGCCGGTTTCTGTTTGGATCCCTGTTGCTTGGTGTTGTGACCCCTGTCACAGCGCAAGAGATCGTTGTCACACCTTTGGGTGATGAGCCGCTGATCGAAATCCCTGTGGAAGACCTCGACCTTGGTCTTGACGACGAATTCAATCCGAATGCAGATGAAGCCCCGCTTGATGACCTGTTAGAGGAACTGACAGGCGCACCGGTGGAGGCCCCTCGTGAAGAAGTCACCAAAGGCCCCTACGGTGTCTTGCGTGTTCTGGACAAGCTAACAGGGGAAGTTACTGACGTTGAATTGGCCGAAGGCGAAGAGCGTGAACTTGGCTTTCTGTCCGTCGCGATGCAGGAATGCCGGTATCCGATTGATAACCCGGCAGGCGATGCCTTTATTTTCGTACAAGCCTTTGACTTGCGTGAACGCGTTGATCTGTTTTCGGGGTGGATGATCGCCTCTGCGCCGGCGCTTAACGCCATGGATCATCCCCGCTACGATATCTGGGCGTTGCGCTGCAATATCGAATGACCGGCGGGCGCCGCACTGGTTGCATCGAACCGGGCCGATCCCTGAAGTGCCTGATCAAGCAATCGCTGATATTCTGATCGCGGAATTTCAATCGCACCCAAACTCGCCAAATGTGGCGTGATGAACTGCGTATCAAAAAGCTGATAGCCACTCTCGCGTAGCCGATCGACCAGATAAGCCAACGCTATCTTGGATGTGTCGGTACGTTTGCTGAACATACTTTCACCAAAAAAAGCGGCCCCGATGGTCACGCCATAGACACCGCCGACGAGTGTGTCCTCATCCCAAACTTCAACAGAATGGGCAAACCCGCTCCGAAAGAGTGTGGTGTAAAGCGACATGATCGTATCGTTGATCCACGTCTCGGGCCTTTCAGCACAGCACCGCATCACATCAGTAAACGCCACATCGAAGGTGATCTGATAGGGGGCGGTGCGGATGCGTTTCGCAAGGCTGCGTGATATGTGAAAGCGGTCCAGCGGGAAAATGCCACGCAGCGTCGGGTCCACCCAAAAGACTTCCGGATCGTCACGGCCTTCTGACATTGGGAATAGGCCAACCTGATAGGCCTGCAAAAGCAGCGAAGGCGTCAGATTGGCTTCGTCTTTCATTGGCACGGTCCTTACTATGGACAGGTTAACAGCTTCAAATGGCTACCGAACAGAGACATCACGCCGTCTAGACATAAAAAATGCCGGGTCTTTGCCCGGCATTCTAGATGTATTGACGCTTGCCAGGCTACAGCAGCCCCTTCTCCAGCCAGTGTTCGAGCCAATGGATATTATACTCGCCCGTCTGCACAGCTTCTTCAGCCAAAAGCGCATGGAAGAGCGGGAGTGTCGTATCAACACCGTCCACAATCAACTCACCCAATGCACGGTCAAGCCGCGCGAGTGCCTCTTGCCTATCGCGGCCATGCACGATGAGCTTGCCGATCAGGCTGTCGTAGTAGGGGGGGATGCTATAGCCGTCGTATAGCGCGCTATCCATCCGCACGCCCAAGCCACCGGGGGCGTGATACTGTGTGATCTTGCCGGGGCAGGGGGCGAAGTTCGGAAGCTTCTCTGCGTTAATGCGCACTTCGATGGAGTGCCCGTTGATCTGCAAATCGTCCTGGCTAAATGACATGGGCAATCCAGATGCAACACGCAGCTGTTCGCGGACCAGATCGACCCCGAAGATACCTTCGGTGACGGGGTGTTCGACCTGCAAACGGGTGTTCATTTCGATAAAGTAGAACTCATCATTCTCGAACAGAAACTCGATTGTCCCGGCGCCGATATAGTTGATTTTTGCAACCGCATCTGCACAGACCTTGCCGATCTTCTCGCGCAATTCAGGCGTGATGCATGGGCCGGGGGCTTCTTCGAAAACCTTCTGGTGACGGCGTTGCAACGAGCAATCGCGTTCCGCCAGATGCACAGCGTTGCCCTTCCCGTCGCCGAACACCTGAATTTCGATGTGACGCGGTGTGGTCAGGTATTTCTCGATATAGACTTCGTCGTTGCCAAAGGCGGCTTTGCCTTCGGCTCGCGCGGAATGGAACGCTTGCTCCATGTCTGCTGCTGTTTGCGCGACTTTCATGCCACGACCGCCGCCGCCTGCCGTTGCCTTGATGATGACAGGATAGCCGATTTCATCGCCAATGCGCTTGGCATCTTCGAGCGTCGGAACACCCCCGTCAGAGCCGGGCACACACGGCACGCCAAGGGCCTTCATCGTGTCCTTGGCGGTGATCTTGTCGCCCATGACGCGAATATGCTCAGCCGTAGGGCCGATGAATGTCAGGTCATGATCCTCGACCGCCTGCACAAAGGCTGCGTTCTCAGACAGGAAGCCATAGCCGGGATGGATCGCTTGTGCGCCAGTAATCTCGCACGCGGAAATGATGGCCGGAAAGGACAAATAGCTCTGGGCCGACGATGGTGGCCCGATGCAGATCGCCTCGTCTGCCATACGGACATGCATGGCGTCTGCATCAGCGGTCGAATGGACGGCAACGGATTTGACACCCATCTCGCGGCAGGCACGGACGACCCGCAATGCGATCTCGCCCCGGTTTGCAATCAGGATTTTATCGAACATCAGGTTGCCCTTATTCGATGATCACGAGGGGGGCACCGAACTCGACCGGTGCGCCGTCTTCGACAAGGATCCGCTTGACCGTGCCTGCACGTGGGGCAGGGATATGGTTCATAGTTTTCATGGCTTCAATGATAAGGATGGTGTCACCCTCTTTCACAGTCGCACCTGTGCTGACAAAGGCCGAGGCGCCCGGTTCAGGGGCCATATAGACCGTTCCCACCATCGGTGATGTGACAGCACCGGGGTGGCTTGCGGGGTCCGCATCGGCGCTCGCCGCTGCGGGTGCCGGTGCAGCAGCAGGTGCCGCTGGCGCTGCTAGCGCGGCAGCGGGTGCAGGGGCCGGCACACTTGTCTGCACAACGGTTTGTGTCTGACGGCTGACCCGAACATTCAGGCTGTCATTCTCGCCATAGTCGCGCTTGACCTGCAACTCTGTCAGATCGTTTTCGCGCAGCAATTCTGCCAGCGCTTGAATGAAGCTGACGTCACTATCGTGAGAAGATTTCGTGCTCATGATTCCCTCGGCTTTTGCCCCTGTTATTGGTGTCTTTGCGACGCTACGTCACGAAAACATCTATCCGCTTATAGGGCAAGCGTTCGAGGGTGGAAAGCGGGGGGTGAAAAATCTGTCAGTCTTGGGCGTCTGATGGATCACGACCCGTTTCAGATGGCTCTGTGTCGACGATTGGCTCTTGGGCTTCAGCATCGCTTTCAAACGGAAGCATAGGCACGTCGTAAGGACGCAAGGTCCGTTCGGGCGGTGCGATTTCTGCGGGGTTGTCGGGGAATGCAGCACCGTCCAGCCGCGCAGACACAACTTGCGCCACAAACGGTTTGTCAGAGGGCAGGGTCGCCCCAGCATCGCTGCCTTCAATTTTGGCAACGCGCGTTGTATTGGCGCGTTCGCTGGTGGGGGTCGCCGGGGCAAGCACTGGTGCGGCTGCGTTAAGGTTGAGAGATGTATCCATGTCTTTGGCTCCGAAAAGCGATGTGTGCCTGTTAGCTTTGCCTTAACGCCTTACCAAAAAGTAAAACGGGGACAGCGAACTGTCCCCGTTTTTAGGTAAATCTGTCACCCCCGATCAGATCGCGAGGTATTGCTCTCTTAGGGCTTTGTTCTCGAGGACTTCGGCCGCGGAGCCATCGTAAACAACTTTGCCGATATCAAGAATGACCGCCCGGTCGGCCAGCTTGAGGGCCGCAACCGCGTTTTGCTCGACAATGACGGTCGTGATGCCTTGATCACGGATGTACGCAAGCGTCTTGGCGATTTCTTGCACGATCACGGGGGCGAGGCCTTCGTATGGTTCGTCCAGCAACAGAACCTTGATGTCACGGGCCAGAGCCCGCGCAATTGACAGCATCTGCTGCTCACCACCAGAAAGCGTGACACCGTCTTGCTTGCGGCGTTCGCCAAGGCGCGGGAACAGATCGTAAATGCGTTCGATCGACCACCCCTTTGGTGGGGCGATCTGGGCCAGTTGCAGGTTCTCTTCGACAGTCAGGCCGGGAATGATCCGACGGTCTTCGGGGACCAGAGCGATGCCGTTGGTTGCCGCCTCATGGCTTTTCATCTCGTGCAATGGCTTGTGGTCTAGCCAGATTTCACCGTGCCGCAGTTCAGGATCATCAAGTCGGGCGATGGTGCGCAGGGTTGAGGTCTTGCCAGCGCCGTTGCGGCCCAGAAGGGCAAGGATTTCACCTTCGTGGATGTTAAAACTGACGTTCTGAACGATGTAGCTTTCGCCGTAATAGGCTTCGATTTCCCAAACGCTCAGAAAGGCAGGGTGTGTTGCCGCGTTATTGGCATGTTTGTTGAATGGTGCATTCATGTTGTTTCTCCTGCCCCCGATCAGACTTGTGCTTCGCCAAGATAGGCTTCGCGAACCTTGGGGTGGCCTTTGATGTTGTCCGGGGTGTCTTCGACCAGCGGTGTGCCCTGCGCAAGAACGGTGATCCGTTCCGCAAGCGAAAAGACCACATTCATATCATGCTCAATAATCGCCATGGTGATGCCGCGCTTTTCACGGATTTCCTTGAGCAGCGCGATGGTATTTTGCGTATCAGCACGCGCCATCCCTGCGGTCGGTTCATCAAGCAGCAAGAGCTTGGGGTCCTGAACAAGGCACATGGCCATTTCCAGACGTCGCTTGTCGCCCCGTGACATGGCAGATGCCACAATATCACGCTTGTCGAGCATATTGACGTCTTCAAGGATCGCCTCTGCCTGCTCACGGATGTCCTTTTCGGACATGATCCCCTCGATCGCATGCATACGGAACGAACCGTCGCGCTTGGCGAAACAGGGGATCATCACGTTTTCCATTACAGTCAGATCGGCGAAGATCTCGGGTGTTTGAAAAACACGGCTGATGCCCATTTGGTTGATTTCGTGCGGTTTGCGCCCCAACACGGATTGCCCGTCAAACATGACAGAGCCGCTATCCGGGATCAGTTTGCCGACCAACACGTTCAGCAAGGTGGATTTACCGGCCCCGTTTGGGCCGATAATTGCGTGTGTCGTATTCTCAGCCACGCTGAGGTTCACATCTCCAAGGGCCTGCAATCCTCCAAACCGCTTGTTGATGCCTTTGACTTCAAGAATTCCCATCAGTCTAACTCCCTATTCAGCCGGTTCAGTGGCGGTGGACTTGGTGTCTTCGTCCGCCTTTTTGCGGCGGAATAGACCAGCGATCTTTTGACCACCCTGCACCAGACCGCCTGGCAGGAAGATCACAACCAGCATGAACACGATGCCCAGCGTCAGGTGCCACCCCTTCCCGATGAAGGGATAGATCATGGCAACTACGATATCCTCGAGCGTGTCTGGCAGAAACGCGAACCATTCATGCAGGATGGTGCTGTTGATCTTGGAAAAGATGTTTTCGAAGTACTTGATCATACCTGCGCCAAGGACCGGCCCGATCAAAGTCCCTGCACCGCCCAGGATCGTCATCAAAACGACCTCGCCTGAAGCAGTCCACTGCATCCGTTCTGCACCCGCCAGAGGGTCCATGGAAACCATGAGGCCACCAGCAAGACCTGCATACATGCCAGAGATCACAAATGCCGCCAAAGTGTAGGGGCGTGCGTTCAGGCCGGTGTAGCTCATGCGTGTCTGGTTGGATTTGATGGCCCGCAGCATCATGCCGAATGGCGACCGGAAGATGCGGATCGACATATAGAAAGCAAAGATCATGAAGATCGCCGCAAGATAATACCCTGCATTAAAGGTAAAGAGCCATCCGCCCACTTCCCACTCAAAGCTGGAGCGCATCTCAACCCCGAAGAACCCCGGGACAGGGATGTTGCCCGTCTCTGTTTGGGAGGTGCCAAAAATCCGTGGATCATCAAGCGCCAATTGAAGGCCGGTCTCGCCGCCAGTGATCGGTGTCAGGACCGAATAGGCAAGGGCAAAGGACATCTGCGCGAAAGCAAGTGTCAGGATCGAGAAATAGATCCCGGACCGCCGCAATGAGATGTACCCGATAATGAGCGAGAACAGGCCCGCCACTGTCACACTTGCGATGATCGCAGGGATCACGTTCATGCCGAGCAGCTTGAACATCCACACGCCCGCATAGGAACCCGCGCCAAGGAAGGCTGCGTGCCCGAATGACAGGTATCCGGTCAGACCAAACAGGATGTTAAAGCCGATGGCGAAAATGCCAAAGATCACGAAACGCTGCATCAGGTCGGGATAGCCCGCGTTGAACTGTGCCATCTCTGACCCCTCTGGGAAGGGGTTCAACAAAAATGGCGCGAACATGGTCAGGCCAACGACGATCAGCAGCAGCCGGAAGTCTTTCTTTTCAAGTCCGAGCATGGCTTATTCCTCCATCACGCCTTTGCGACCCA
>CAYLMZ010000090.1:0-9644 GCA_964385035.1 uncultured Loktanella sp. | reverse complement strand
GTGTTGCAACGCATCTATGGTTGCGCCTTCACCAACAAGGAAGGCCTGCGTAAGCACCTGAATATGCTGGAGGAAGCCGCCAAACGCGACCACCGCAAGCTGGGCCGCGAGATGGACCTGTTTCACATGCAGGAAGAGGCCCCCGGTCAGGTGTTCTGGCATCCAAACGGTTGGACCGTCTACACCGAGTTGCAAGACTATATGCGCCGCCAGCAACGCAAAGGCGGCTATGTTGAGGTGAACACACCACAGGTCGTGGACCGCAAGCTGTGGGAAGAATCTGGCCACTGGGAAAAGTATCAAGAAAACATGTTCATCGTCGAAGTGGACGAAGAACACGCCCGCGAAAAGGCAGTCAACGCGCTTAAGCCGATGAACTGCCCTTGCCATGTGCAGATTTTTAACCAAGGCCTGAAATCATATCGGGACTTGCCGTTGCGCATGGCCGAATTCGGATCGTGCAACCGTTATGAGCCCTCTGGTGCGCTGCACGGCATCATGCGTGTGCGTGGATTTACCCAGGATGACGGGCATATTTTCTGTCGTGAAAACCAGATTGAGTCTGAAACAGCAGAATTCATCCGCTTTCTCAGCGAAATCTACAAAGACCTCGGGTTTGAGAAGTTCAGCGTCAAATTCTCGGATCGTCCTGACACCCGCGCCGGTTCGGACGAGGTTTGGGACAAAGCCGAAGAAGCGCTCCTGTCCGCCACACGCGCCGCTGGGATCGAGCCGGAACTCAACCCGGGCGAAGGCGCTTTCTACGGACCGAAGCTCGAATTCGTTCTGACAGACGCAATCGGACGCGACTGGCAATGCGGAACGCACCAGGTAGATTTCGTTCTGCCCGAACGCCTGGACGCCTCATACATTGGCGAGGATGGCGCAAAACATCGCCCGGTGATGTTGCACCGCGCCACATTGGGCTCATTCGAGCGGTTCATCGGTATTCTGATCGAAGAACACGCAGGCAAGCTGCCGTTCTGGCTGGCACCACGTCAGGTAGTTGTGGCCACGATTGTCTCAGACGCCGATGACTATGCACATGAAGTTGTCACCGCACTCAAAGCGGCCGGTGTGCGCGCCGAGGCCGATCTGCGCAATGAAAAGATCAACTTCAAGGTTCGCGAACACTCGCTGGGCAAGGTGCCAGTGATTCTGGCC
Source organism: uncultured Loktanella sp. (assembly GCA_964385035.1). Classification (GTDB taxonomy): domain Bacteria; phylum Pseudomonadota; class Alphaproteobacteria; order Rhodobacterales; family Rhodobacteraceae; genus Yoonia. Next base: position 8,480 of record CAYLMZ010000090.1, on the reverse strand, counting down.
CTTGGCGCGCGCGAGGTTGAAGAAAAGACTGTGACCGTCCGTCGCTTGGGTGAGAACAAGACTTCTGTAACATCTCTGGCGGAAGTTGTTGCAGAGCTGGGCGGAGCAGCAACGCCACCCGACCTTCTGTAACAATTGCATACATTGGTATGTAACAAACCCGCCGGTGTGATCATCGGCGGGTTTGTTGTTTTTAAAGGGTTTTGCATCTGCGGCGGCCTGTCGCAGCGCAGCAATTTCTCACGTGTCCTCACGGGGGCGTCATGCACGGGCCTGTGAATGGCCGATGAACAGTTTTGGCCGCTAGGGTTTGGTCATCGCCGCAACGGTGAGCATTCAATTCTGATCCAAACCAAAGGAACTTCACATGTCCAACGCAACTAAAACACTCGTCCTCGCATCTGCTGTTGCTTCTGCTGTTGCAGGCATCGCAGGCACCGCTTCTGCACAAGAAAACGAAAAGTGCTTCGGTGTGTCCCTCGCAGGTGAGAACGACTGTGCCGCTGGCCCAGGCACAACATGCGCCGGTACATCCACAGTTGACTACCAAGGTAACGCCTGGACACTCGTCCCAGCCGGCACATGCGGCGACATCGAGCTGCCAACAATGGCTGACGGCTCTGAGCGTATGGGTTCGCTGGAAGCCCTTGAGCGCGACCTGCCAGCATAAGCTTTGCTTTCGTGCGGGGCGCGGCAACCGTCGCCCCGCAACACCACCCCCCAAGGGACAGACCCATGCTTGACGCAACACACCCATCTTCTTTGCCCGCCCGCCCCGGCGTTGGATACAAGCCGCAGCACTATGCGGATATCATCGAAAAGCCTGCTGCCCTCGGCTGGCTCGAAATCCATGCAGAGAACTACATGGGAGGGGGCGGCCGTCCCATCGCCCAGTTGCGTCACCTGGCCGAGCGTTTCCCCATCTCGGTCCACGGCGTGGGTCTTTCCATTGGGGGTGAAGGTGATCTGGACAAAGACCACCTTGCCCGCCTGAAACATCTTGTCGGCTGGCTGAACCCCGCCAGCTTCTCTGAGCATCTGGCATGGTCCACCCATGACAGCCATTTCTTCAACGACCTGCTGCCCCTGCCCTACACCGCCAAGACACTCAATCGCGTGGCCTCGCATATTGATCAGGTGCAAGAGGCGCTTGGCCGCCGGATGCTGCTTGAAAACCCGTCAAGCTATCTGGCCTTTGCTGAAAGCGAGATGTCCGAGACGGATTTCCTGCGCGACATTGCCCAGCGCACGGGCTGCGGCCTGCTGTTGGACGTGAACAACGTCTTTGTGAGTGCCACGAACCTCAAGACATCGCCTCAGGACTACATCGATAACTTCCCGCTTGAGGCTGTGGGTGAAATCCACCTTGGTGGCCATGATGAGGACGAAGACGAGCACGGCGCGCCCTTGCTGATCGACAGCCACGGGCGTGAAGTCGTTGACCCTGTCTGGGCGCTGTTGGACTACACACTTGAGCGGTCAGGCCCGAAGCCTTTGTTGATCGAATGGGACACGGACGTTCCCGCATGGCCGGTGCTGAACGAAGAAATCGAAAAGGCCGACCACGCCCTGTCACTGGTGACAGCATGACCGATGTGACCCAAACCGCATTCCGGCAGGCGATGCTGGACCCTGCTCTGGCCGTGCCTGCGGGCATCGTGAACCCTGATGGCGCACCGGCGACGAAACGTTTCGACGTCTACCGCAACAATGTAGCCGTCAGCCTGTCCGATGCACTGGAATCCGCCTTTCCCATCATGCGCAAGCTGTTGGGTGACGAATTTTTCCGCGCGATGGCAGGGGTTTATCTGCGGACCCATCCGCCAAAAACCCCGCTGATGATGTTCTACGGCGAAGCGATGCCGCAGTTCATTGGCCGTTTCCAACCCACCAAGAAATTCCGTTACCTGCCTGATATCGCACGGATGGAACTGGCCATGCGCCACGCCTACCACGCCGAAGACGCGACACCCGTCCCCCCCGAGGCCCTTGGTGAGATTGACGCCGATGCATTGATGAGCGTGAAGCTGACAATCGCGCCAGCCGTGCAGACCGTCACATCGGACTTTCCGATCCACGCGATTTATCGCGCCAACATCGACGCCGATGCCCCCAAGCCTGTGATGCAGCCCGAAGCGGTTGTCATTACACGCGCGGGCTTCGACCCCCAATTCCACCTGATCAACGCAGCCGGTGCGGCCTGTATCGAGGCCCTCAAGAAGGGACAGTCACTTGGTCAGGCCCTTGCCTCTGGTGACGCCACGCTCGATCTAGGCGCTGTTCTGGGGCTCTTACTGGCGCAAGGCGCCATCACTGAAATTCACTGAAAGGCTTGATGCCATGTCCACCCTGCCCTTTGCCAATCTTGCCCGCCCCCTGAACCGCGCGGGTGACGAAATCCTGCCACTGCTTGCCCGTGTGGTCTTTGCAGGGGTCCTGCTGATGTATTTCTGGAATTCCGGCATGACAAAAGTCGGGGATGGCATCTTTGGGATTTTCAACCCTTCCCTCGGCGCATATGCGCAAATCTTCCCCAAAGCGATGGAGGCGGTGGGCTATGACGTCTCACAACTCGGGCTGTTTCATTGGGCCGTAGTTGTGGCGGGCACAATCGCTGAATTCGTGCTGCCCCTGCTGGTCGTCATCGGTTTGTTCACGCGCCTTGCTGCAGTCGGCATGATCGGCTTTGTGATCGTGCAATCCCTGACGGACCTTTTCGGTCATGGCGGGATCGCGCATGTTGAAACATTCGGCGCATGGTTTGACGCGGCATCGGACGCGGTGATCCTTGATCAACGCGCCTTCTGGGTGCTTGGTCTGTCTGTACTGGTGTTCAAAGGCGCTGGCGCGCTGTCAGTGGATCGGCTGCTGTTCAAAAATGCGCCTTGGGCTCATCAGGCCGTCCCGCAGCAATAGCGAGCAGACCACCCAGCCCAACAAAGCCGATGGGGAACATGGTGCCCACGTTGAACCCGAAGGCTGCGTAAAAACAGAAACAGCTGATGAGCATCAGGATACCACCCCAAAGCGCGCGGGCTTTGGCCATGGCCCCGCCCGCAATCGCCAAAAGGGGCGCTACAAAGCTCGCAAACCGAATGAAACCGGGGTTTTCGAGAAAGCCAAAGACTTCGCCAACTTCGGAATGGCGTTCGGAGAGTTCTGCATAGCCATAGCCAAACAGACCGACAAGAATGCCGATCAATCCACCGATGATACCAAGAATACTCGCGGCGTTGCGCATGAGTTCACTCCTTACTGCTCTTGGACCGACATAAGCAGCTTATGTGCCATCGCCAAGGTATTTTGCCTGCACGTCAGCTTTCCACCCGATTGTCATCTCATTGTTGAGGATTATCACAGGGCGTTTGAGCAGCGTCGGGTAGTCTTCAAGCAAGCTCTTGATGTCCATTGCCTTTTCAGCATCTGACAGGCCGCGCCACGTGGTAGAAGAGCGGTTGATAGACGCCTCTGCGAAGGTCTCGACAATCCGGTTCAGGTCATCCGGTGCGATACCGTCCGCCCTGACATCGATCACCTCAGGCGTGTGTCCTGCCGCCTCCAGTGCCTTGCGTGCCTTGCGACATGTGTCGCATGTTTTCAGACCAAAGAACCGCATTTTGCCTCCTATTTGTGCAACTCTTTGCCCGTTCTGGTAGCATTGTGCAATGTCATTTGCCTTTTACACAAAAGAGGCAATGCTTTTTGCTAAGGCCAATGGCTGCGTGGTTTCGCGGCCTTTTCGCCTTGAAGACAAAGGAGAACGGACATGCCAAGTGGCACCGTAAAATGGTTTAATACGACAAAAGGTTTTGGGTTTATTGCCCCTGATGACGGGGGTGCCGATATTTTTGTGCATATTTCAGCAGTTGAACAATCCGGCCTGACCGGGCTGGCCGACAACGAAAAAGTCACCTTCGATCTGGTTGACGGGCGCGATGGCCGTAAAATGGCCGGAAATATCGCGAAAGCAGACTAGTCTTTGCCATTGTCGCAAGACCGCAACGCGATAGCCCCCGGGGCTACCGCGCTAGTATTTTTTGTCCGGCATCCTGCTGCGAACAAGCTCAAGCAGATCGGTTTCTTCCATGGGTGCGGGGCGCTCTTCTTCTTGTTCCAGCATGGCTTCGTCCCAGGCTTTCTGACCGGCTGTGAAAGCCGCACGTTTTTCCAGAAACACCAACACTGCACCCGCGCATTGCAGGCTGAAAAAGAACAGCGACACAAGAAAACCGGCGGCGATGAACATGCCAAATTCGGGGCCAAGTAACAGAAGGTCGCGCCACTCTTCGATGGGGCCGGCCGCCTCAAGACGTGCGGCCAAATCAATGCTGTAACCTGATGTTTCAAAGAGATAAATCGTGATCGGATAGACAAAGGTCAACCCGATTTGCGTGACCAGAACCAAGGCAAAAACAGAGGCAAAGCCGCTCCCGAACCCGTAGAACGGCGTGTGCTTGCGCCCGTCCGGATCGGCCCCGACCGAGGCGCCAGCGAAGGGCACCAAAAGGCAGGCGCGCAAGGCAAATGTCGCCAGAGCAAAGAAGCCGACGATGGCCCATGCGATTGTCGGATCGATGCTGAGCAGCTGCATCGCGATGCCCTGAAAACCGATTGTCTGGATCGACGTCAGATCCGTCAGGGTGATCGGTGTCGCAAAGAGCGCAAGCCCCGCCGTGACGATCAACAAAAACAGGATGCACATGGCCTCGAAAAAGCCGTAGCCAAGGGCCGGCATCACAATCCCCATATAGCCTGTCCGCGCCCTGACGCGCCGCCCTTGCAGGCCCACGCGCATGCCCACCATGAGTGGCACCACGCTGACGCCAAACCCGAACGCCACGGCAAAAAGTGTGCCTAGAAAAGGACTTAGCAGCATAAAGATGGCCGTCAGGATTACCGCGACGATCCCGAACAGGATCATGGCGAGGATCAAAACCGGCAGCGCGATCACATAACGCCACAGGATCGAAAACGAAAATGGAAAGGCACGAAAGAAAATCACCGCGAAAGGGCTCCGTCACAAAAACTACGCGCAGTATGACCTGATGATCTGGATGATAAAGAGAAATCTCTGCGGCATCTTCGGGGCGGGGGAAAACGGGGGCGCAACGCGCGGTGGGGGTGCTGCATGATTTTGCGGGCGGCTGGCGCGTGAAGGGCGTTAACGGTTGCAAACAAACGGTTTGGGGCGATCGGCATTGCGTCGGCAAAGCGTCGGCAAAACGTATGGCACAGCGTCGGATTTCGGCGCGAGTGGGCCGATTAATGCAGCGGACGGGGCGTTAGGTTAAGCGTTGATGAATGGGAAGGCTTTGTGCACTGTAAACCAGTTATTCATCAACTTGTGCGAGGTTGAGGTGTGCACGGATTCGACGGCCGCTGGTGTTGGATGGCGCGACACTGGGTTGGGTGCGGTGCGTGCTAACAGGTGGAGCAGGTCTTTCTGAGCTGCCGTGATGCTGGGGGAGGCGGTGCAAAAGCATCCTCCGCGTGAGGGAGGGTTTGAACCGTCTCGGAAATGATCCGGGGGATCGTTTGAGGTGCGAACGGGCGGAGCCCTGTCGAGGGCGCTGTCCGAGCGTGCTCGGGCAGACCCTACGCCGCCAAGTGCGCCTCAAACTCGGAAATTATCGCCTGAAGATCCTCTGGTATCTGAGAAGTGGGGAGCTTATCAATTAGCTGAAAGACGGTTATGGAAAAACCATAGTCGCTTTGAAGGCTCTTATTGAGACGTGATAGAAATGATTTACCCGATACTATTTTCAAGCGGTCGTCCCTATTCGTCCAAAGGGCGCTGAACGTTTCGATCTGTTCTTTCGAGATCGTTGTGTCGGAGCGACCGCTTGGCGATTTTCTCTCGAACTCAAGTGCAGCACCATGCAACGCAGCTTGCGTGTCGACTTTTTGCAGTTCAAGCGTCTGATCAATCAAAGATATGATCTCGCCTTCATCCAGTTCGACGCCTTTGTTTAGCGCTTTCCCTTGGATGAGATTGATCAGCGTCTCTTCATGAAGGCAGTAATTTTCTATTTCTTTTCTGGTGAGTACTCGGCAAACAATCCCACCGGTGTTTGTTGCGGTTAGGAAATTTTGAACTTCTTGGTCACACCGGTAGTCACGGTCAAACAGAGCGACAATCTTTGTCTTGATGTCAAAAAGCTCTTGAAGGGTCCATTCTGCGTCGACAACGCGCCGCCATTGGCCAAACCCGCCAACTTGAGTAAAAACAGTGTCCGTATCTGCCAGAAAACTGGAATTCGAGAGCTTTGAGCCAAACCTACGCAAGATTTTCCGATCATTGCCCTCAAAGAAGACCAACCTTCTGGCGCGAGCAACCCTGGCAAACTCGGCGTTTTCAGAAGACCCAAGGTACTCAAATAGTTCACGGTAGCTCCTTTCGTCGCTGACTCGCTTCGCTCCGCGGCTTCCTTTCCGAATTTGAAGAACGTCACCAGCGTTGGCTTCATTGATGAGTTCTGTGGAGTGGGTCGCGAGGAACACCTGCCCGAAACGTTCGTTGGCGATTGCAAGCAGTCGCCTCTGAAGGTCGGCATGCAAATAGATGTCCGGCTCATCAAGGACCAAGACTGAGCCACTTCCGCCTCTCAGCATCTGAAGGAGAATTTGCATCCAAACCTGCAGGCCAAAACCTGACCAATGAATTTCTCTGGGAATTCTACTCTCAACGTACATCATTGACAGCATACCGGGCGTGCCATGCCTCTCGGGCCTTTCGATGGTCAGCCCGTCCCAAGTTGCTTCGACAAGCTGCGCCAATTCGGCAAATTCATCCTCCGACTTTCGAAACAGGATGTTCCGAAAGTTTCGATGTGCAAGTCTAGTATTCTCGTTCGTTCGAACGGTCTCGTCAGCAAGATATTTCTCTTCAGCTTCAAAGGGGCCCAGTGTAGGGACTATGACAAGATCTAGGTCAAAGTTCTGTCGAAATGCGGTTGTTGTGGTGGGGAGCCGTCCATCAGCAAACAGATAGGCCAGAATAGGGGTATCACTCCCCAGTTCAATGTGCAGCGCTGCGTTGCAATTTAGCGTTACCACGATCTTTGCAGGATCATCTGAGTAATTTCTTGAAAGGTTGGCCGTAGGAATTGACAGAGATGAAGCTGGGAGTTCGTAAAAAGCACAGACGCCTAGTTCAGGAAAACTCCGCCGTCCGGGCCGCCTGCGCCTTGAATAGCGCATTACATCGGCAACCACCCTTAAGGCGTCCAAAACTGTGGATTTGCCAGCATTATTTGGCCCAACCATTACATTGGTTTTCCGGCAACCTACGGAAAATCTGTCGAACTGCTTGAATCCAAACAGTTCAATCTTCTTTATGGTCACCCAATAATCCCTTCAAACTCCCGCCATTCCCCTTTGCTCATCCCAGAGGTCTCCTGCGTGACCTCTTCACCCTTAAGCATACGTCGCACACAATCAATCGCCTTTGACGAGAGTGTGGCACCCCCCATGCGGTAGTCCTCGAATGCTCCGTAAGCTGCTGGCACCCAGTCTGCCACGACTTTGCAGATTTCCTCTGCGTAGACCCGGATTTCGTATTGTGCGTGGCTGTCTGCCCGCAGTCGCAGGAAGTGGAAGAGGTTGTGCAGGTCCACTTTCCAGTACCATTGCGTGTAGATGTTGGCGGGCAGGTTCATGCGGGCGAGTTCTCGGGCCAGACCCTGTTGCCCGTCTTGGTCGATCATCTCGGCGTAGTGGTCATAGCACCGTGCCGCGTCCCCTTTGAGGTACTCCAGCACGCGGGCGGCTTCTTCGCCGGTGAGCGCTTCGCCCCTGCCCTGATTGTTGATCACCGATTGTGCCGCGAGGTGTTCGGGCTCGGGGATGTAGAATTCGCGGTCGAGGATCGAGTACCGTGCCGAGTATTCGTTGACGTTTGCTGTCCGGTGCCGGATCCACTGCCGCGCCACAAAGACGGGGAGTTTGACGTGGAGTTTGATCTCGCACATCTCGAACGGGGTCGAGTGCCAGTGGCGCATCAGGTAGCGGATCAGCCCTTCGTCGTTTTGGACTGACTTGGTTCCTTTGCCGTAGGACACCCGTGCTGCCTGACAGATCGCCGCGTCGTCCCCCATGTAATCGATCACCCGGATGAACCCGTGATCGAGCACGTCGTAGGCGGTGTAGAGGTGCTTTTCCATCCCCGGGGCCACGGCGCGGAGTGTGGGTTGCGCGTTACTCCGCAGTTCATCAATTTCGGCCTGTTGTTCGGGGGTCATGGGCATGTTCGGTCCTCGGTCAGTGGGATTCGCGCTGACTATAGGAAATGCCTGCCTGTGACAAAACCACCAACCTTTGGCCAAACCTGCGCCTCATTGACCTGTTCTTTGTTGACATGACGTATGCTGCCCATGAGGTTAGCGGCAAAGAGGCAGTTTTCCGAAAGGAGCATAAAATGAATAAATTCTTGGGATTGGGCGCCGTTCTTGCGCTTTTGGCCGCCTGTGATGAGCGGCCAG
>CAYLMZ010000089.1:0-9663 GCA_964385035.1 uncultured Loktanella sp. | reverse complement strand
GTGATCGCCCCACGACAACGCATCATCAAAAAGCTGGAAGTGGCGTTTCAAAGTCGCTGTGGAATAGACATAAAAAGGTGTCCCGACCGCAGCCGCGATCTCGGCCACAGGCACATCTTCGGCGTGCAATGCGCCGTCACGGTAGAGGAAATGGTCCATGGGTCAGGTCCTTCTTCAAAGCCGAAGTGGGACATAGCAGAAAGCGCTAAAAGACCAACCCTGTTTTGGCGACTACCCCTTGCGGCTGCGCAAATAGAGATAGAGCGGCAACCCACAACTCACCCCGATGCAGTAGGTTGCCGGGATCGCCAGCAACCGCAGCCAGTCGCGTTTCGCAAATGCCTCATAAATCACCCAGATCGTCAGCGTCACCGCCGCGACCGTCAGATCCCACACAAGACCGCTGGTTGCCGCATTCACATGCCATGCATCGACCATTACCATGATTGACCAGCCGTTTTCCTGAAACCAGCTGATGAAGTAATACATCGGATGGATCGTGCCCCAGACCGCAAGGGCCAGCCACACGAAGCGCATCAGAGGTTCAACCCGACAGAAACAGTGCCGTTTGATGCACCCACGCTTGTGCTTGTGCTGACCCCGTTAGACCCGACGCTGAGACCGACATTGGCGGTCGGTGTGAATGGTGCGCCATCTGCACCACAAGCCGCCAGCCCCATCAGGCCAAGAACCAAGACAATCTTTTTCATCCCAATACCTCTTTCCATTGCGCGACCTGCGCGCGGACGTTTGCGGGGGATGTGCCGCCAAAGCTGGTGCGTGAGGCAACAGAATTCTCAACCCCCAGCACATCAAAGACGTCATCTCGGATGCCGCCATGGACCGATTGCATCTCTGCCAGCGATAAATCGGGCAGATCGCATCCTTTGTCTTCGGCCATGGCAACCAGCGAACCTGTCACATGATGTGCGTCCCGGAATGGTAGGCCGAGTTCGCGCACAAGCCAATCGGCAAGATCGGTCGCGGTCGAAAACCCGCTTGAGGCAGCCGCTTTGAGGTTCTCCACCTGCGCGCTCATATCGGCAACCATCCCGGTCATGGCAGCCAGCGCCAGCATCAGATTGTCTGCGGCATCAAAGGTCTGCTCTTTGTCTTCCTGCATGTCCTTGGAGTAAGTCAGCGGTAGACCCTTCATCACAGTCATTAGAGCAACATTCGCCCCGAAGATCCGGCCGATCTTGGCACGGATCAGCTCGGCCGCATCGGGGTTGCGTTTCTGCGGCATGATCGAAGACCCGGTGGACCACTTGTCTGACATTTTCACAAACCGGAACTGGGCCGAGGACCAGATCACAAGCTCTTCGGCCAAACGGCTCAGGTGCATGGCGCATATGCTGGCGGATGCGAGGAATTCCAACGCAAAGTCACGATCAGACACCGCATCAAGCGAATTGGCCATCGGGCGATCAAACCCCAGCGCCTCTGCCGTCATCTGGCGGTCAATCGGGAAGGATGTGCCGGCAAGTGCCGCCGCACCAAGTGGCGACGTATTCATACGCTTGCGCGCATCGGCAAACCGCGACCGGTCGCGGGCAAACATTTCAACATAGGCCAGCATATGATGGCCCCATGTGACGGGCTGTGCTGTTTGCAAATGGGTAAAGCCCGGCATCACCCAATCGGCCCCAGCCTCTGCCTGGCCGAGCAATGCATTTTGCAAAGCCGCCAAAGCTTCGTCCGCTTGGTCGCATTGGTCGCGCACCCAGAGCCGGAAATCCACCGCGACCTGATCGTTGCGAGACCGCGCTGTGTGCAGACGCCCTGCCGGTTCACCGAGGATTTCCTTTAGGCGGGCCTCCACATTCATATGAATATCTTCCAACGCCGTCGAAAACGGAAAGTCACCCGTTTCAATCTCTGACAAAACGGTGAGCAGGCCTTCCCGAATGGCTTCGGCATCTTTATCCGTAATAATGCCTGTGGCGGCGAGCATCGCGGCATGGGCACGCGAGCCTGCGATATCCTGAGGGGCAAGGCGGCGGTCATATCCGATTGAGGCGTTGATCGCCTCCATGATCGCGTCTGGTCCGGCGGCAAAACGTCCGCCCCACATGGTGTTTGCAGTTTTGGTCATAAAGGAAAGCCTATGCGGAAATTCATCTCGGCCCTGCTTTATACGGCGATCTTGGGCGTTGCAAATATTGCGCCAACGATCGCACAGGCCGATGTGGCCGCGTGGGAGAACTTGCGCAAAGGCGATATGCGCAAACTGATTTTTCACGCAGAGCCGTGGGAGGGGTCAGATGCGGCCTTTACCCATGAAAACGGCAGCGAGATGACCCTCGCTGACTATGAGGGGCAGATTGTGGTGCTGAACTTCTGGGCGACATGGTGCGCGCCGTGCCGCAAAGAGATGCCACACCTGTCCGCCTTGCAAACCGAAATGGGAGGCGATGACCTACAAGTCGTCACCGTGGCCACTGGCCGCAACGCACGTCCTGCGATGGAGCGTTTCCTGGACGAAATCGGGGTGGACAACCTGCCGCTACACACCGACGAACGTCAAAGTCTTGCGCGCAGCATGGGCGTGTTGGGTTTGCCTGCAACGATCATCCTTGACCGCGAAGGGCGCGAACTTGGCCGGATGCAGGGTGATGCGGACTGGTCAAGCCAGAGCGCAGTTGCGATCCTGACCGAAATTATCGCAGCCGGTTCCTAGGCGTGTCCTGCAGTTGCTGAGAGCAGCAGGGGGTCAATCCCCATCAGTTTGAGTGCTTCGGACCATTTGGCATCATTCGGTGTCCCGAACACCAGTTTTTCGGTTGGCTCGCAGGTCAACCATCCGTTTTTGCCGATTTCATATTCCAGCTGCCCCGGCCCCCAACCCGCATACCCCAGCGCCAGCAGGGCGATGGCTGGCCCTGCACCTTGGGCGATATCTTCCAATGCTTTGAGCGTGGCTGTCATCCGAAAGCGTGGATCGACGACCAATGTGTCATCTTCACAGGCGTAGTCAGCGGAATGCAGCACGAAACCGCGCTGTTGCTCCACAGGCCCGCCGTAGTGGATATCGGGCGCGCGGACATTGCCACTGAGAGGAATTTCAAGCTGCTCCAGCAAAGATGCAAATCGAATGTCAGGCTTGGGGCGATTTATGATCAGACCCATCCCACCTTCGTCAGAATGGGCGCACATATACACAACGGATTTCGCGAACCGCGGGTCGGACATGTCCGGCATAGCGATCAGCAGCTTCCCAGCCAAAGAGGCATTATCAATCGTCATGCGCGCAGGATGTGCCTCAAATTGATGTGACGCAAGCGCATCGTTGCAAGCTCTGGCGGAAACGTGACTTCCCATTGCAGAGTCTTTGCATAAGTAAGTTGTTATGCGCAGAAACCTGCTGATCCCACTGGCCCTGATGGCCCTGCCCTTCGCGGCACACGCCCAGTCTTTTGAAGATTTGGCCGATGCAACCTTGCTGACAGGGTGGCGCACGGCCGAAGGAGATCATATGGCGGCCATTCATATCACCCTGCGTCCAGGCTGGGTGACGTACTGGCGCACGCCCGGTGATGGTGGCATCCCACCCCAAATGGTTTTTGAGGGCTCTGACAGCATCGAAAGCGTCACACCATATTGGCCGACCCCCGAGGTCTTTGGCAGCTACGGCATGCGCTCAATCGGGTACTACGACAGTGTAACAGTCCCACTCGCGATCGACCTTAACGAAGGGGCAAGTGATGTTGCAATCTCCGGCGAGATTACGATCGGTGTTTGTGAGGAAATCTGCATTCCGGTCACCCTGAACGTGGCATCCCTGCTGCCGCAGGTTGGGCAACCCGACGCCATGATCAATGCAGCACTGGCCGACCGCCCACTCTCGCAAGAGAAGGCTAGCGTCGGAAGTGTGACCTGTCAGATTTCGCCGCTGACTGACGGGCTTGAGCTGACTGCAACAATCAACGTGCCGCAGGCCGGGCGGGACGAATATGTGGTGGTTGAAACAGCCGACCCGCGCATTTGGGTTTCCGAGGCGGACATGACGCGCGAAGGCAATGTGCTCACTGCAACGGTGGATTTGCTCCATCCGACCGGACGGCCCTTTGCTTTGGACCGTCAAGGCGTCCGCATGACCGTACTGGGTTCGGACCGCGCCATTGATATCCAAGGCTGTAGCGCAGACTAGGCGCGGCGGCGGCCAATGCCTTGGGCGATGCCAGCCACGACGTAGATCGCCAGCAACAAAGCCATCACACCAGCAACAAAGATGCCCAACGCAACTCCCATGCCGCCGTCGGTGAGCGCGGGGAGCATGGCTGCGACCGGCGCAAGCGGTGCAGCACCAAGGATCACCGGGGCCACAGTGATGGCAAACAGGGCGACCGCACCCAGAACGCCGATCGCCGCGGGCACGAACATCGCAAGGCGGCGTCCGCGCAGCGCACGCTTTGCTGATTGCACCTGTTTGGCCACGTCAGCCTGCATCGCCATCACAGACGGGACGACCAACAGAACCAGCACCATCCCAAAACCCAAACCAAAGACGAGGGTCACCACAGTCGGCTTGAGAAACTCTGCCTGATTGGACCCTTCATAGAGCAGTGGCATCAAGCCCAAGACCGTTGTCAGCGTCGTCAACATCACAGGGCGCAACCTGTCGACGGCCCCATCAATGATTGCGGGCACCAGCCCCCGGTCCTGCGCGTATTCATCCACCGTTGTGACCAGCACAATACTGTCATTGATGATGATGCCGACCATGCCAATCAGACCCACGACCGTGAACATGCTGAGCGGGATTTCCCAGACATAGTGCCCATAAATGGTGCCGACCAAAGCGAAGGGAATGATCGACATCACTACGACGGGCCGCGTCCAGCTGCTGAAAATCCAAGCAAGCGTCAGATAGATACCCAACAAGACAAGGATCAAACCTGTTCGGGCGTCATCAAGAAAGCGCCGTTCCTGCTCACTCTGTCCGGACAGGAACGTCTCGATAGCGAAATCACTTTCGATCTGGGGCAGGATCGTCTCGGTCATTACCCTCTGGATTTCGGTGGCCCGGGCGGCGTCTTCGTCATCCAGATCGCCAATGACCGAGATAAGCTGGATACCGTTTTCGCGGCGTACGGTCGAAAAACCGGTCCGGCTCTGGACCGTCACGACATCGGCCAAAGGCACATATATCCCCGTTCCCGTGCGCACCTGCGTCCGGTCAAGAAAGTCTGCCGATAGCTCTCCGGCTGGCATTTCGACCCTGATTGTGGCTGAGCGCGCGCCATCAGGGAAACTCGCCGCCTCAATCCCGCCCAAACGGTTACGCAAGATGCGCCCCAAGCCGTCAATACTCAGGCCAAGTGCTTCGCCCTGCGGCGTCAATTCAAGGATCAACTCCTCTTTGTCGTAGGCTAGAGTGTCCTCAAGTCCTGAAATCTCGGGGAATTGGGCAAGCGCCAACTTGAGCGCTTCTGCGGCAGCCTTCAATGTCTCGCTATCCGCCCCGAACATCTGCACATCAAGGCTGTCGCCGCCGGGGCCCGACCCCCAGCTTCGGAAACTGACAGTTTCAGCCATGGGATGCTGGACAATGGCGTCCTGCAAAGCCGCCACAAAGGCAAAACTCGTGTAGGGTCTGCTATCGGCATCAATCAGTTCAATCGTGATCGACCCCAGCTGATCCGGCTCTTTGGTGTCAGACCCGGCGATCGCGCGACCAGAATTGCCACCGATTTCTGCCACGACGAATTTGAGCGGGTTCGCCCCATACTCTGCCTCGTATTCCGCACCAAGCGTCTCTGCGGCGCGCTGCATCTCGCGCATCATCGCGATGGTGTCGTCACGGGTGGCACCGGGCAACATGGCAAAGTTGCCCGTGACCTGACTCTGTTCCGGGGCATTGAAGAAACGCCAGTTCACATCGCCGCGGATGAACAAGGTGACCTGACTTGCCAAGAGAACGAGTGCCATTGCCACCACAGGGTAGCGGGCTTTGATCACGAGCCCCATGAAGGGACGAAATGCCCGTTCCTTGATCCAGTCAAACCCCCGGTTCACGGTGCGCGACGGCCAGTCGTACCAATGGTCCTTGGCGGAATGGGCCATTGAATGCGCAAGGTGATTAGGCAGGATCAGGAAGCATTCGATCAAGCTGGCCGCAAGGACAACAATCACCGTAAACGGAATGTCCGAAATCAGATCGCCAAAGCGCCCACCAATCGCAACCAATCCGAAGAAGGCGATGATCGTGGTCAGCGTTGCGGAGAAAACAGGGCTAAACATCCGTTTTGCGGCACGCTCTGCGGCAACCGTGGGATGTTCACCCAATTGCCGCACCCTGAAATCGGCATGCTCGCCCACGACAATTGCATCATCCACCACAATGCCCAACGTGATGATCAACGCAAAAAGCGAAATCATATTGATCGTAATTCCCACCGCATACATGAACGCAATCGCGGCCAGCATTGCCGCTGGGATGCCGAATGCGACCCAAAATGCGGTGCGGGCATTGAGAAACAAAAAGAGCAAGGCCACGACCAGCATCAGCCCCGTCAGACCGTTGTCGAGCAGGATGTTCAGGCGGCCGGTGATGAGCTCTGCGCGTCCGTTGGTCAGCTGGATTTGCACACCTTCGGGCAAAGCCGCGGTCAGCTCGGCGGCGACTTGTTCAACCGTTTCCTGCATGCCGATGGCATCGCCAGTGGCAGAGCGCTGGACGCGGATTTTGATGGCAGGATCTTCGCCGACAAAATAGGCGCGCTCACGGTCCACACCTTCGACGCGGACAGTAGCGACATCCGCGATAGTAAGTTGCGATCCATCGGGGTCAGAACGTAGGACGATGGCCCCGATATCTTCTGCGCTGCGCTTGGCAACACCGGTTCTGATCCGTGCATTGCCCGAGACATCGCCAGCAGGATCAGCTGCGGCTTCTTCCGCAATACGCGCGGCGATATCAGCCATACCAATGTCATATTGGATCAAAGAAATCGAAGGGACCTCGACGATCGTTGAAGGGGCCGCGACCCCTTGCACAAAGACCTGCGTGACACCTTCGGCAAAAAGCCTTGTCGATAGCTCATCAGCAAAGCGACCCAGTTGGTCCACGCTGACAGGGCCGCTGATCACAACATCAGTCACCCGATCCGACCAGCCGCCACGGCGGACCGACGGCTCATCTGCGTCAGCGGGCAAGCTCACCGCGTTGTCTATAGCCAACTGCACGTTTTCAGCGGCGCGGTCGATGTCGTAGCCCGGCGTGAATTCCAGCCGGATCGATGCCCGTCCCTCTCGCGATGTCGCAGTGGACGAGGCCACACCCTCAACAGCCAACAAGACAGGATCAAGGACCTGCACAATGGCTGCATCGACATCTTCGGCCCCTGCCCCGTCCCAGTTGACCGAGACTGTCAGGTCATCAACCACTACATCGGGAAAGAATTGGGCCCGCATATTCGGGAATGACAAAAGCCCCGCCACCAGCATGAGGACCAGCACAAGATTGGCAGCCGTTCTATGACGCGTAAAATACGACAGAATGCCGCCTGCGCTTGCGTTCAGCCTTTCACCCCTGGTGACCATCAGCTGCCCATCCGGCTTTCAAGGCGGGTCACGGTTTCGGATGAAACTTCATCGGCCTCCAACTGACTGATGATCCGCGCTTTGACATCGTCCGGCATCCGGCCTTCGCTGACAAAGGCGATCAGGCGGGCACGGCGGTCGGCGTCAAGTGTGATCATTTCCGGTGTAGCCACCTCTTGGGCGCGTCCGGGCTGGATCGGGCGAACCTTGATGCCCGCCCCTAGCAAGGGCGAGCGTTCGGCGACAATCGTCTCACCCGCAATCTCGCCAACAGAAATGATCACGTCGTCGCCCTGTCTGCGCAACAACTTCACCTGCCCAACAGCCAGCCGGTCGTCCTCGGCTACAATCAAGACCGTTTCATCCGGTGCGACAGCAGCAGCAGGGACACGGGCCACACCCTCGAGTGCGGGCTCTGCAATGCGCACGGTCACAAAATCACCGGGGCGGAACCCGGGCGCGCTTTCCAAGGTTGCAAAAAGCAAACGCCCTGTCTGACCGGCGCCAACACCTGCCCCTTCGCGCGTGATGCGGCCCACTGCACGCAAATCGACCCCTGCCGCATCAAGACTGACGGTCACAGGGGCATCGTTCAGACGCCCGTCCTGAAGCAACCGGGCGTATTGGGCGGTCGAAACCCGGAACGATACCTCAAGCGCATCCGCGTCCACCAATTGCGCAAAGCGTTCATTCGCGGTCACACGCCCACCCAGCGCAATCGAAACCTCTGACAAAGTGCCGTCAAATGCCGCGAATACCTCGGTCTCGGCAACAGCGCGGGTCGCTTCTGCTAAACCAATCTCGGCCCGGGCCAGACGGGTTGTAGCTTGATCAATACGCGCTTGGGCAGAGGCAAGCGCCTGCCTGCGCGTCAGCACAGCACCCTCGGCAGACGACTGCGCGAGTTCAGCAGCCTCGACCGCGGCAGCCGTGCCAACGCCGCGGGTTTCAAGGTCACGGGCCCGAACCAAAGCAGCCGCGCGCAAGTCCGCCTGCGCCCGCGCGGCTGTCAACTCATCCTCTGCCAGAACCAAGGCGCGCTCTGCATCACGCAATTCGGCTTGGGCATCCTGCAAGTCAGCACGTGCGCGCGCTTGGGCCGCTTCCGCCTCTGTCGGATCAATCCGCAGCAAGAGCTGGCCTTCGGTGACACGTCCGCCTTCGATCAGGTCGGGGCTGACTTCGCGGACAGTCCCGCCTGTTGCACTCCGCAAATCCAATGTCCGCTGGCTGCGCAATTCACCAAAAACCGTGAGTTCAGGGGTAATCGTCTCTGGCGTGAGTGTGACCACGTTGACGGCGATCACCCGCTCGCGCTGCGGAAAGCTGCGGGGCTCTTGGGCCATGCGCTCGGCGACAGCGCCGCGCACCATGTTGCCGGCAATAACAACCAGCGCCAGCGTCACCGAGAGCAGGAAAACACCAATCAGACTGCGCCGCAAAAACCGCATGAAAACATCCCCTTCGTCCTCCCTGAGATAGGCGCAGGGTGGCCGTTTTCCAGTTTAACGCACTAAGGCGTTACTTCCGTCGCAGATGTTCATCCAGACGGGGCATGATTTCAACGAAGTTGCAGGGGCGGTGCCGATAGTCGAGCTGGCGGACAAGGATTTCATCCCAGGCATCCTTGCACGCGCCCGGAGAGCCGGGAAGCGCAAACAGATATGTCCCCTGCGCCACGCCCGCTGTCGCACGGCTTTGCACCGCACTGGTGCCGATTTTTTGCATGCTGACGATGGTAAAGATCGTACCAAAGGCATCGATCTCTTTTTCATAGACGTCGCGATGGGCCTCTACGGTCACATCGCGTCCGGTCAGGCCCGTCCCGCCGGTCGAGATAATGACGTCAACACCATCATCGGCACACCAGCGACGCAACTGCCCTGCGATATCCGAGCGCTCGTCAGGGATAATCGTGCGCGCGACCACTTCATGCCCAGCGGATGTGATACGATCCACAAGCGTCTGTCCCGATTTGTCATCCTCCATCTGGCGCGTGTCGCTGACCGTCAGGACAGCAATACGGACAGGCACGAAATCCATGGTTTCATCAATGCGGCTCATTGGACCTCACAAGCAGGGGTTGGACACAGGCAGGCGCGGAACCGATAGCATGCC
>CAYLMZ010000088.1:0-9683 GCA_964385035.1 uncultured Loktanella sp. | reverse complement strand
CGCCCATCCTGATTGGGTTCTGGGCAGCGAAGACCAAACGCTTGGCCGCCAGCAGAAGGCCCTGAACATGGCACTGCCTGCGGTGCGCGACTACTTGTATGAACGCATGTCGACCATCCTGAGCGATCACAGCATCGACTACATCAAATGGGATCATAACAGGGTTCTGCCGATGCCCGATGCATCACAGACACGTGGATCGTATGCTTTGATCGACCGATTGCGGGCAGAGTTCCCCCAGGTCGAGATCGAAAGCTGCGCCTCAGGCGGCGGGCGGATCGATTTTGGGATCTTGCAACGCACGCAGCGGGTCTGGCTGTCCGACAGCAACGACGCGCTCGAACGCCTGCGCATCCAGCATGACGCAGCCCTCTTCCTGCCGCTTTCGGTGACGGGCAGCCACGTCGGCCCGCGGCACTGTCACACTTCGGGGCGGACGCTTGATATCTCGTTCCGGGCATGGGTCGCCGCCCAGCGCCACATGGGGTTCGAGATGGACCCGCGCGAACTTGATGAACGCGAAGCCGCAGTCCTCACCGAAGTCACGGCTTGGTGGAAAGACAACCGCGACTGGATGCAGAAGGCCGATATTCTGCGGCTGGACAGTGCAGACCCCGCTGTGATCGCGGAACAGCAACTGGCGCGCGACCAAGACCGCTTTGTTGTCTTTGCAGGCAAAGCAGCGACCAGCGCGCAAATCGCGCCACGCCCCCTACGCCTGACAGCACTCGACCCGCAAGCGATGTACCGCATTAACCTGACCAACAGGAACACACTGCACCACCTGTCGCGCGGAACGACGGCGCTCAAGTCAGACACGCTCGAGGTCTCAGGCGCATATCTGATGCATCATGGCGTAACTTTGCCGTGGTCCTTCCCCGACCGAATGTGGGTGCTTGAGGGGCAGCGACTATGAACGCGACGTTTCACGACCTCAAAGGCACATCTGTTTTTATCACGGGCGGCGGCAGCGGGATCGGGGCCGCACTGACCGAAGGCTTTCTGGCGCAAGGGGCCAAGGTGGCATTTGTTGGCCGGTCTGATGCATCGGACTTCGCGGCGGCGATCGGGGCAAAGCACAACAACACGCCGCTCTTTATCCAATGCGACATCACGGACACGAACGCCCTCGAAGCCGCGATGGACAAGGCCGCAGATGCACACGGCGGTCTGGACGTCTTGGTGAACAACGCGGCCAATGACATGCGCTACACAGCGACACAGATCACACCAGAGATCTGGGACGAACAACAGGCGATCAACTTCAAAGCCTATTTCTTTGCCTGCCGCAAAGCCCATGCGCTGATGAAAGGCAAAGGGGCGATGATCAACTATTCGTCCATCACCTACAAAATGGGGGCTGCGGGCATGGCCCCCTACGTCAGTGCAAACGCAGGGATCGCAGGCATGACGGGGGCTTTGGCCCGCGAATGGGGGCCAGAGGGTCTCAGGGTCAATGGCATCGCCCCGGGTTGGGTGCTCACCGAAAAGCAGGAAACCAAATGGGCCACGCCAGAGGCCAAAACAGCCTTTCTTGAAAAACAATGCCTCAAGACCTTCATGCAACCAGATGATATGGTCGGTGGCACATTGTTCCTGGCGTCAGATGCCTCGGCAATGATGACAGGGCAGACAATCACGATAGACGCAGGGGTAGTGACAAGCTCATGAACCAGACGCAAATCACACCTGACTGGATCGCGGTTGACTGGGGAACCAGCAACATGCGGGCATGGGCGATGTCAGCCTCTGGGTCCGTCTTGGCCGAAGCCAGTGCAGGTTGTGGCATGGGCACCTTGGATCAGTCGGGGTTTGAACCTGCCCTGCTGGAGGTGATTGGGAGCTGGCTTCATCGGCCAACACCGGTCATTGCGTGCGGCATGGTCGGGTCACGTCAAGGCTGGGCCGAAGCGCCTTATGCAACAGCGCCTTGCGCAACTTTGCCTGATGGGGTGACCAAGGTCACGACGGATCATCCTGATCTTGCGGTCCATATCATCTCGGGCGTCAAACAGGTCGATCCGGCGGATGTCATGCGCGGTGAGGAAACACAGATCACAGGGTTTCTGGCGCTGAACAAGAATTGGGACGGGGTCATCTGCCTGCCCGGCACACACACCAAATGGGTGCACGTCAGCGCAGACGAAATCGTGAGTTTCCAGACTTTCATGACAGGTGAGCTTTTCAACGTCATCAGCACACAGACGGTCTTGCGACATTCTGTTGATGCGACAGGCTGGGACGATGCAAGCTTCTTGGCCGGGATCGACATGGCCATGGCACGCCCAGAACGTCTGGCGGCACGGCTCTTTTCACTCCGGGCCGAAGGGCTGCTGCAAGGGCTGACCGGACCTGCGGCTGCGGCGCGCCTGTCAGGGCTCTTGATCGGGGCGGAACTGGCAGGGGCAAAACCCTACTGGCTGGGGCAACAAATCGCCGTCATCGGTGACAGCAGGCTTGCGGGCCACTATGTCAAAGCCTTGGCCGCACAATCTGCACCGGCCACCCAAGTCAATGCGACAGCCGCAACCCTCGCCGGACTGACTGCAGCCTACCGCCGCCTGAAAGGATAAGCCAATGGACCGCCCACTCATCGCCATCCTGCGCGGGATCACACCCAATGAGGCCGTGCCGGTGACCCAAGCACTCATCGACGCAGGCATCACCAAAATCGAAGTGCCGCTGAACTCTCCCGATCCCTTTGAGAGCATCAGGCTGATGGCAGAGGCCTTCGGTGATCAAGCCCTCATCGGAGCTGGCACAGTGCTCTCTGTCGAAGACGTGGGCCGGGTCGCACAAGCGGGGGGCAAACTGATCGTCTCGCCCAATGTCGATCAACGGGTGATCCATGCAACCAAGACAGCCCAGATGCAAAGCTGGCCGGGGGTGATGACGCCGACCGAATGCTTTGCGGCCCTCAAAGCGGGGGCGGACGGGCTCAAGATTTTCCCAGCAAGCCTTCTGGGTCCTGACGGGATCAAGGCAATCCGCGCTGTCTTGCCAAAAGGCACACAAGTCTATGCTGTCGGCGGGGCCGGAGCAGACAACTTTGCGCAGTGGATGGCCGCCAGCGCAGACGGCTTTGGCATCGGTTCGGCACTCTACAAAGCAGGGAGTTCGGTCGCAGACGTATCCGCCCGCGCCCGCGACATGGTCGCCGCCTATGACGAGGCAGCAGCAAAATGATCTTTGATGACACCAAGTGCCAGTTGGGCGAAGGCCCACTTTGGCACCCGACGCGCCAAGAACTCTTCTGGTTCGACATTCTGGGCAAAACGCTGCACACCAAGTCCCAAGCGTGGGAGTTTGATGAATACGTCAGCGCCGCGGGCTGGGTCGATGAGGATACGCTGATCGTCGCGTCACAGACCGCGCTCAGCCGGTTCACCATCTCGACCGGCACTTCCCAAAGCCTTTGCGATCTCGAAGCAGACAACGACATCACGCGCTCCAACGACGGGCGCGCTGACCCACAAGGCGGGTTCTGGATCGGCACCATGGGGATCAATGCCGAGGCGCAGGCCGGCGCGATCTACCGCTTCTACCAAGGCGAATTACGCTGCCTTTTTGACAACATCACCATTTCGAACGCGATCTGTTTCGCCCCCAACGGCAAGACCGCCTATTTTACGGATACGCCGACACAGAAAATCATGCGCGTCGCACTGGACGCGGCCGGCTGGCCTACAGGCGCGCCACAACTTCATATCGATCTGCGCGGCACGGATTTCCGGCCCGACGGGGCTGTTGTCGATACCAAAGGCAACCTCTGGAGCGCGCAATGGGGCGTCGGGCGCGTTGCGGTCTATGACCCGGCAGCGGCTTTCATCGAAAGCTTCATCTTCGCTGCCGCGCAAACCTCTTGCCCTGCGTTTGGGGGCGAAGACCTTGGCACGCTCTACTGCACATCCGCGGCCGTTGGTCTTGACGGGCCTGAGGATGGCAAGACATTCACCACCAAAACCAGCTACACAGGTCAGGCAGAGCATCGCGTCGCCCTCTAGGCGCGTTGCTCCCCCTTCATCTTGGCCAAAAAACTCAAAGGTCCCGCCATGAAACGCACACTCGGCGTTTGCTACTATCCCGAACACTGGTCAGAAGACAGGTGGGCCGAGGACGCGGCCCGCATGGTCGCCACGGGCCTGACATGGGTGCGGATCGGTGAATTCGGCTGGAGCCGGATGGAACCTGCTCCGGGAACATTCACATGGGACTGGCTGGATCGCGCGATTGAGGTTCTTGGGTCCGCAGGGCTCAAGATCATTCTAGGCACCCCCACAGCGACACCACCGCGGTGGATGCTGGACAAACACCCCGACATGCTGGCCTTGGATGAAAACGGGCAGGCGCGCAAATTTGGTTCGCGCAGGCATTACGACTTCAGCCACCTGCCCTACCGCGACGAATGCAGACGGATTGCGCGGCTGATGGGCGAACGCTATGGGAAGAACCCGCATATTGCGGCCTGGCAGATCGACAACGAATACGACTGCCACGACACGACGCTCAGCTACTCGAACGCTGCACGCAAAGGGTTTCAGGACTGGCTTGCGCAGAAATACCAAAGCACGGATGCACTCAACCGCGCTTGGGGGAATGTGTTCTGGTCGATGGAATATGACGACTTTGACCAAATCGACCTGCCCAACCTGACGGTAACAGAACCCAATCACCCGCACCAACTGGCGTTCCGGCGCTATAGTTCGGATCAGGTGGTGGCATTCAACAAGGTGCAGGCGGATGAATTGCGCCAGCACACAGATGCGCCGCTCATCCATAACTACATGGGACGTATCACCGCGTTCGATCATTGGAAGGTCGGCGCAGACCTCGATATCGCGTCGTGGGATAGTTACCCGATTGGCTTTCTATCGGACCGGCTCGAAGGATCCCCCGCTTTCAAGAACGCGTTCCTGCGCCAAGGCCACCCCGACATGCAGGCCTTTCACCACGACCTCTACCGGGCCGTGGGCAAGGGGCGGTTGTGGGTCATGGAACAACAACCTGGTCCTGTAAACTGGGCGCCTTACAACCCCGCCCCCTTGCCCGGTATGGCCCGCCTCTGGGCGTGGGAGGCCTT
This sequence comes from uncultured Loktanella sp., assembly GCA_964385035.1. GTDB lineage: Bacteria > Pseudomonadota > Alphaproteobacteria > Rhodobacterales > Rhodobacteraceae > Yoonia. The sequence continues at coordinate 4,603 of CAYLMZ010000088.1, read as the reverse complement.
CGCCCACGGGGCCGAAACCGTCTGCTACTTCCGTTGGCGGCAAGCGCCCTTTGCGCAAGAACAGATGCACGCAGGCCTTCTGCGCCCCGACAGTGCAGATGCACCGGCACTGGCAGAGGCGCGTCAGGTCGCTGATGAAATCGACGCATTGCCAGACGTCGGATCCGCCAAAGCCGATGCTGCCCTGATCTTTGACTATGACAGCGCATGGGGCTGGGACGCCCAACCGCAAGGGGCGGATTTCGAAATGTTCCGCCTTGCCTTTGCGGCCTATCGGGCCTTGCGGCGGGCGGGTCTGAACATCGACATCCTGCCACCTGATACCGCTGACCTCAGTGCCTACAAACTGGTCCTCGCGCCCGGCATCATGAAGCTCAGCGACCCTTTGCGCGCAGCACTCGCCCGTTTCAAAGGCACCGCCCTGATCGGGCCGCGCACCGATACCAAGACAGACGAGCTCAGCATACCGACCCCCATGGGGCCGAGCTTGCCAGACATCGACGTCACCGCAATCCTCACCGAAAGCATGCCGCCCGACGACACCATCGCGCTCGAAAACGGGGGGCAGTTTGTGCATTGGTTCGAACACCTGCAAGGCGATGCAACGGTGTTCGAGGCAACATCCTCAGGCCAAGCGGCCATCATGGGCAACGATCACCTGCGCTATCTTGCAGGATGGCCGGATGATGCAACCTTTGATCGGATCGTTCATGACGCGGCCACAGCGCAAGGCCTCACCACCCATCAGTTGCCCCAAGGCCTGCGTATCCGCGACACAGCCACGCATCGATTCATATTCAACTACGCCAAAGATGCGCTGACATGGAACGGGACGCGAATTCCAGCCGCCGGCGTGCATTGGGAGGCGCTTTGATGCAGGTTTTCGGCACCACATCCAAAGGCGAAGACGTCCACCAGATCATACTCAGCGCAGGTGATCTGAGCGTCAAAATCCTGACGTGGGGCGCGGTCTTGCAAGACGTGCGACTGGCAGGCGTTCCTTACGGGCTCACACTTGGGTCAGACAATCTGTCTGACTACGAAGGGGACATGCGCCATCACGGCTCGCTCATCGGGCCGGTCGCAAACCGGATCAGCACAGCGCGCGCGCGGATTGACGGTATGGTTTACGAGTTGGAACGCAACCAAGACGGGCGCATCCATCTGCACTCTGGCGCGCAGGCGACCCATCTTCAGGTCTGGTCTGTAGAAGAGGTGACCAAGGACAGCGCGACGCTATCACTCGACCTGCCAGACGGCATGTGCGGTTTGCCCGGCAACCGCAAGATTACCGTCCGCTACAGCGTCAGCGCACCTACCGGTTTGCAAATGGAGGTCACAGGGACAACAGACGCCAAGACCCTGATGAACTTTGCCAATCACAGCTATTGGAACCTCGACGGAACCGACAGCTATGCAGGACATACTCTCTGGATCGACGCCGCACACTACCTGCCCGCAAATGAAGACGACTATCCAACAGGCGATATCGTGAGTGTTGCAGGGACGGAAATGGATTTCCGCAAGCCGCGCACCGTTGGCCCAAAGGTGCCAGCCTTCGACAACAACTATTGTCTATCGAACGAGGACACAGCGCTGCGCGATGTTCTCAGGTTGACCGGACAAAGTGGGGTCAACATGACTGTGGCGACGACCAGCCCCGGTATTCAGGTCTATGACGCGCGCAACGCCCGACGGCCCGGAAAAGCCGCCTACGAGGGGCTGGCGATCGAGGCCCAGCGCTGGCCAGACGCCACCAACAACAGTCGCTTCCCGAGCATCAAATTCGGCCCAGACAAACCGTTTGCACAAACGACAAGCTGGACGTTCAGCACCTGAAGCCCGCTACGCGACAGATTGCTGCGCAGACCTGAAACCACCCAACCAAATCTTTCATATTTGCGCGCCAAACGCGCGCATACTGTCGCACCGCGCCCAGCTGTCGCATGGGGGTGAAATCTGCGGCAAGGCAGCTATCTCTGGATCAAGACGTCATTCATTCGAACTGAAAGCCAAAGGCATATCATGGAATTCGACACGTTCCTTTTGTCCCGCATCCAATTTGCGGCAAATATCTCGTTTCACATCCTGTTCCCGACGATCACCATCGCCTTGGGCTGGGTGCTGCTGTTCTTCAAGCTGCGCTACAACCGCACGGGCGAAATGCGCTGGATGGAGGCGTATCGCTTCTGGGTGAAAATCTTTGCCCTATCCTTCGCGATGGGCGTCGTATCGGGCATCACCATGTCGTTCCAGTTCGGAACCAACTGGCCCGGCTTTATGGAAAAAGTGGGCAACATCGCAGGACCTTTGCTGGCCTATGAAATCATGACGGCCTTCTTCCTAGAGGCTGTTTTCCTTGGCATCATGCTATTCGGTTTTAGCCGCGTGCCAAACTGGGTGCACACGCTAGCTACCTTCCTCGTGGCCTTCGGCACCATGATGTCGGCCTTCTGGATTATCGTTCTGAACTCGTGGATGCACACGCCCCAAGGGTTCGAGATGATCGACGGCGTGGCCCATGCAACCGATTGGTCGGCCATTATCTTTAACCCATCCATGCCGTACCGCTTCGGGCATATGGTTCTGGCCAGCTTCCTAACGGTCAGCTTCCTGATTGCAGGCGTCAGCGCCTTCCGTTGGTTGATCGGCGGACGGACCGAGGGCGTGCGCGTCGCGCTGAAAACCGCTGTTGTTGCGGCGGCCCTGTTGATCCCCGTCCAGATCCTCGTGGGCGACTTGCACGGGCTGAACACAAAGGAATATCAGCCCGCCAAAGTGGCCGCGATGGAAGGCAACTGGGAAACAGATACCGGCGTGCCACTGATCCTGTTTGCGATCCCTGATGAGGAAGCGCGCGAAAACCGCTTTGAAATCGGCATCCCGAAACTGGCGTCCTTCATTTTGACCCACGATTGGAATGGCGAGGTGCAGGGCCTGAATGATTTTGTGACTGAGGATGGTGAAGTCCTGCACCCCCGCGTCAGCCCCGTGTTCTGGTCCTTCCGCGTCATGGTCGGCACCGGACTTTTGATGCTGCTGGTCAGCTGGGCAGCGACAGCCATGATCATGCGCAAAAAGCGCGGGGTCGAAGGGCTGCCAAAGCCGATGCTCTACGTTCTGGTCGGCATGAGCTTTAGCGGCTGGCTCGCGACACTCGCAGGCTGGTACACCACAGAAATCGGGCGGCAGCCTTGGCTGGTCCAAGGTGTTATGACCACGAAAGAGGCTGTGGCCGACGTGCCCGCCCCGATGGTCCTGTCGACGCTGATCGCCTATCTGATGGTCTATGCAGCCCTGCTTGCGGCCTACATCTTCGTCATTTTCTATCTGGCCCGCAAAGCCGCCAAGGGCGAGGCGATTGGCTCCCCCATTCCCCCTTCACCAAAAGCGGTCCCAAAAGCCGTGCCAGCGGAGTAAACGAATATGTATTTTTTTGGTGATCCAACGTTCTGGCTGCCTTTCGTCTTTGCGGGCCTCATGGGGTTATCGATCCTGATCTACGTCGTGCTCGACGGGTTTGACCTTGGCGTCGGGGTACTCTTTCCCTTTGCCGAGGAAGACGAAAAAGACCGCATGATCGCCTCGATCGGGCCCTTCTGGGACGCGAACGAAACGTGGTTGGTGCTGGCCGTCGGCCTTTTGCTGGTGGCATTCCCATCAGCGCACGGGGCCATCCTGACAGCACTCTACCTGCCTGTGGCAATCATGCTGATCGGACTGATCCTGCGCGGGGTAGCTTTCGAATTCCGCGCCAAGGCACCAACCCCGCACAAGCGGCTGTGGAACAACGCGTTCTTCGCCGGCTCTCTGATGACTTCGCTGAGCCAAGGTTTCATGCTCGGCATGTATGTGATGGGTCTGGAATGGACATGGGCGAACTTCGCCTTTGCGATGCTTACCGCAGTATTCCTGACAGTCGGCTACAGCTTTATCGGGGCGACATGGGTGATCCACAAGACATCCGATGAGCTTCAGATCAAAGCGGTCGAATGGGCCAAAGGTGGCATTTGGGGCCTGGTCATGGGGATCGGGGCCATCTCGCTGGCGACACCATTCGTAAGCACACGGATCTTCGACAAATGGTTCAGCTTTCCAGAGATCATCTATCTGTCACCGCTCCCCATCCTGTCGGCGCTCTTGGTCTATGCGCTCTGGGCGATGCTGCGCAAAATGCCATTTGAAGGGGACAAACGGTCGTGGCTGCCATTTGCAGCGGCAACAGCGCTTTGGGTCATGGCATTCGGCGGAATGGCCTATAGCTTTTATCCTTACGTTGTGCCCGAACAAATCACGATCTATGAGGCAGCCAGCGCGCCTGAAAGCCTGTTCATCATCCTGATCGGAACCTGCATCGTGCTGCCCACGATCATGGGCTACACGGTGCTGTCCTATTTCATCTTCCGTGGCAAAGCGACTGAGCTGCGCTACGACTGACAAGGGTCTCGATTTCCTGTGTCAGACCGCCAGAATCGGTTTGACACCTCGGGCGGCATTGCGTAATCGGTCGCTCGTGGTTCGGCGCGGTAGCTCAGTTGGTTAGAGCGAACGACTCATAATCGTTAGGTCGGGAGTTCAAATCTCCCCCACGCCACCACCACCC
>CAYLMZ010000087.1:0-9850 GCA_964385035.1 uncultured Loktanella sp. | reverse complement strand
CCGGACCCTGCCATCTCTGCGATTGTCGGCACCTGGCCCACGCTTTTTGACACACGGCTTGCCGAAAAGCTTGGTTTCACACGTGACGCGGGATTTGCTGAGATTCTGGATCAGGCTTTACGAATGAAATAAACCTGTGCTGCACCGAGGTCTTCGGTCAGTGCCAGGTCATGTCCGGCTTCGCTGCAAAAGTGGGGCATATCCACAATGGCGGCGGGATCATCCGCCTCGACACGCAGGACCTGACCACTGGTAAGGGCTTGCAAGCGCTTGCGCGCTTTGAGGACGGGCAGGGGGCATAGCAGCCCTTTGGCATCAAGTTCAGCATCAAATTCCATAGTTTGCATCTAGGCGTGATGTTTCAGCCTGTCCACCAACTTGTGACAGCTTGGCACGTGACCTCTGGCCACGGGTGACATAGGTAGGGCGCAGAGGTGACCATGCTTGATACGACGCTGATCTTTGATGCTGCTTTGCTGCCCGCGATGCTTGTTGCGATGGCTGCAGGGGTTCTGTCGTTTCTTAGCCCATGCGTCTTGCCCGTGGTGCCGCCCTATCTGGCCTATATGGGGGGCGTATCGGTCAGCGAAATGGAAGAAGCGCGCCGGGCCCGAACGCGGGTCTTCACTGCGGCTGTCTTTTTTGTGCTGGGTCTGTCTACCGTCTTTTTGTTGCTGGGGATGGCGTTTTCAGCCATGGGACGCATGCTCTTGCAGTGGCAGGACTATATGCTCACGGGCGCAGGGTTGATGATCATGGTCTTGGGCGCGCATTTTATCGGGGTCTTCCGGATCGGATTTCTGGATCGGGAATTGCGCGTTGATGCAGGCGATCGCGGCGGGTCGGCTTTCGGCGCCTATTTGCTGGGGCTTGCCTTTGCCTTTGGGTGGACGCCGTGCCTTGGTCCTATCCTTGGCGCAATCCTCAGCCTTGCCGCGTCAGAGGCCGATGTCTCGCGCGGTGCGCTTTTGCTGGCCGTCTATGCGTTGGGGCTTGGCATTCCTTTCTTGCTCGTTGCTGCATTCTTTCCCCGTCTCAAGCGTGTCATGGCGTGGATGAAACGGCACATGGACCGGATAGAGCGCACCTCAGGTCTGCTGTTGTGGACGGTAGGTTTGATGATGATCACGGGTCAGTTTGCGGCGTTCAGCTTTTGGCTGCTTGAGACATTTCCGGCGCTGGGATTGATCGGCTGAGGACTTATCCTTGCCTGCTTTATCCGCTAGGCTTTTGCCACAGCGTGGCGAGGCAGCGATGAGTCAACAGATAGCAACGGTCAAAAGGCGGCGGGTGTTTCACATTCCCGGCTATGATCCGTTCCATCCGCGCCGTTACCGCGAGCTTTACCGCAAAGAAAGCGCATTGCAGGCAGAGATTTCTGGCTACGAGATCTCGATTGCGGCTGCGCGATCAACGCATGGCTTTCGCTGGGATGTGGCGGCCAAGATGGACGGGCAATCCGTTGAAAGCCGGATCGACGTTCTGACTTGGGGTGACATCGTTCAAGACAGCATGGCCCACTCGATCCCGGCCACATACAAGCAGCTGGTGCACACCGCATGGATCTATATCCGTTCTGGCGCGTTGTGGCGTTTGATGTTGATGCGCAAAGGGCCGGTCATTGCGGCGCTTTATCCTGTGTTGTTCCTCATCGGCCAGCTTGTGATCGCGATGGCTGCCGGTTGGTTGCTGGGGGGGGCGGTCGTGCGGATCATTGAGCAGGGGGCCGATGGTCTCGGGCTTGGAACAGACGGCATGTTTGCATGGGGCCTCTTTGTCTTGCGCTGGTTTGTGTTTGGCGTTGTCGCGACGGTCATCCTGCGCTGGTTCAAGTCCATCGATAACAGGATTTTTGCCTACTATCTGATGCATGATTATGCGTTCTCGGCGCATCTGGGCGGGGCAACGCCGCCAGCACTCGAGGCGCGTTTGGCGGTGTTTCAAGACCAGATAGCCCATGCCTTGTCTGAAGATCTCGACGAGGTTCTTGTGGTTGGGCATTCCTCAGGCGCGCATCTGGCAGTTTCTGTTTTAGTTGATCTGATCCGCCAAGGCCGTGTCCCCGATGACGGGCCAGCACTGGCGTTCCTGTCGCTGGGCCAAGTTGTGCCGATGGTGTCGTTCTTGCCTAAGGCCCATAAACTACGTGGTGATCTGGCATGTCTGGCAACACAAGAGCAGTTGACGTGGATAGATGTCACGGCTCCCGGTGATGGATGCTGTTTTGCACTTTGCGATCCAGTGACGGTCTCTGGGGTGGCGCCGCAAACGAAACGCTGGCCTCTTGTCATATCAGCCGCCTTTTCCCAAACGCTTAGTCCTGCGCGTTGGAAGGCCCTGCGCTGGCGGTTCTTTCGGCTCCATTTTCAATATCTCTGCGCGTTTGATCGTCCGGGCAACTATGACTACTTCCGGATAACGGCCGGGCCGGTGCGACTGAAGGATCGGTTCGCAGGTCGGAGGCCGTCTAAGTCGCGGATTGATGTGCCCATGTCGAAGTATACTACTGTTTCAGATGTCTCCAAGTCCACCTAAACCCACATCGCGCCCCGATCGGGTGTCGCTTTGGCGCTATCTGCAGCTGTTTCGAAAGGACATCCTTTCGGCTCAGCCTGAGCGTCTTTATCGCGCGAAAATGGCTGCTTTCCGGACTCCGTTCTTTCGCAGCTTCCTGATCAACGAACCAAGTCTGATCAAAACGGTGCTGAAAGACCGATCTGACGATTTTCCAAAATCGGACCGTATTGGCGCGGGGCTGCGTCCGTTGTTGGGGGAAAGTGTCTTTCTGACAAACGGAGAGGTCTGGAAGCGCCAGAGGCGGATCATCGATCCCGCGTTCGAGGGTGGACGCCTGCGCGACACCTTTCCCGGCATTCTGGCCGCTGCTGATGCCGGCGTGGCGCGATTGGCAAAAGGCGACACCCAGCCACTGGAGGTTGAGGCGTTCACCAGTCATATGGCGGCTGACGTGATCTTTCGGACGTTGTTCTCCATTCCTATTGAGGACGAAACGGCACAGGATGTCTTTCACGCTTTCCGCACCTACCAGCGCACGCAGCCCATCTTAAATTTGGCCGCATTCATTCCGGGGCCGCGCTGGATGCCCCGCTTTTTCCGGCGCGAGACGAAACAAACGGCTGACCACATCAGGTGTCTGATCAAGGACCTGACTTTGGGCCGTCTAGAGGAAATCACCCGTGGGGAGGCCCCCGACGATCTTGCGACGAAGATCATGACAACGGCTGACCCTGAAACGGGAGAGACGTTCGATCTCGACGAGATGGTGGATCAAGTCGCGATCTTTTTTTTGGCGGGACATGAGACAAGTGCCTCTGCCTTGGCGTGGTGCCTCTATCTGTTGGCTTTGTATCCCGACTGGCAAGATCAGGTGGCGCAAGAGTCAGCCAAATTTGATGGTCGCTTTGGCGACCTGTCAAAGCTGTCAGTCACGCGTGATGTCTTTCGTGAAACGCTGCGCTTGTATCCACCAGTCCCGATGATGGTGCGCGAAGCCATTCAGCCTGAGGTCTTTCGCAACCGCCCTGTGCCGCGCGGTGCACAGGTGGTCTTGTCGCCTTGGCACCTGCACCGACATACACAGTATTGGCACGCACCTGACGCCTTTGATCCCGGTCGCTGGGCCCGTTCGGACGACGAAGCCGCGATCCGGGACGCCTATATTCCGTTCTCGGCTGGCCCGCGGGTTTGCACAGGGGCTGGCTTTGCCATGATTGAAGGGGTTGTCATTCTTGCCCGGCTCTTGCGGGACTATCGGTTTGTGATCGTCCCTGAGCGGGAACCTGTTCCCGTGGCGCATCTGACTGTCCGAGCGGCCGACGGTATATGGCTCAAAGTAGAACGAAGGGCTGATTCTCTGAGTTAAGGGTGTGTGTTCAGCCCCATCTACCGTTCTCGTTTGCGATACAGTGTGGGGTTTTGATATTTATTGAGCAAACTAGAGGCCTGATTTTTGGGCGAATTTGGCAAATCAGTGAAATTTTTGGTAATTTTGGGGCATCATTGGTCCAATTGTGATTGGCAAGTGACCAAGGCCTGTGGCACCTTCAAAGGGTAGGAAGAATATTTAAGTTCCTTAATTTGGGGTTAACGATGACAATTTCGCTGCCAGGCTCCAAGAAACGCGGTCTTGCTGGGCTGCTGAGCCAACAAAAGACAAAGTCGGTGAAACCTGCTGCGAAGCAACAGTTGGATCCGTCACAGGTTGCCAAACTCTTTAGGAACGGTGGCCAAAAAGTTGAAGAAGTGCGCCCCGCCAAATTGAACGCTTTTGAAAAACAAGAGCGTGATAATCTGTCGACACTTCGCGGTGCACTTTACGCGCCTAAAAAGCGCTAACGTTCCAGCGCATTCTCCAGCACGAATATCCTGATCGCAGAGGCGAGGCCGATATCGCCCCGATCTGCGTCGATATCTGCCGCCAGACCGTTGATCGTCATGGCGCGTTCATCGGCAATACGCCGGAATTCCACCCAAAAGATATCCTCCAACGAAACGCTTGTGCGGTGCCCCCGCAACGTCAGTGAACGTTTGACAGGCCTGCGATGGTCGCTCATGGATCATCACGCTTGTGGGCATCCAGCCGCGAAATGTGTCGGGCTGCCTCTGCTGTCTGCGTCGATTTTTGCGCTTTGGTGCGGCCAAAGCGGACAGCGTTTTCATCTGCTTGCGCTTTGGCCTTCACCTTCGCTTTTGCCTTGCGAACCTTATTGAGGTTCACGGGCTTCATTTGGGTCCGATCATGTCTTCGGGGCGGACAACTTTATCAAAGGTTTCTTCGTCCACAAAGCCGAGTTTTATCGCCTCTTCCTTGAGGGTTGTTCCGTTCTTATGGGCTGTCTTGGCAACCGTCGTGGCATTGTCGTAGCCGATTGTCGGGGCGAGGGCCGTGACCAGCATAAGTGACTCCCGCATCAGCTGATCAATCCGGCGCTCGTTTGCTTTGATGCCCACAACGCAATTGTCAGTGAACGCAACAGAAGCGTCCCCAATCAACTGCATGGATTGCAGCACGTTGTAGGCCATCATGGGCTTCATGACGTTGAGTTCGAAATGACCCTGCGATCCTGCAAAGCCGACAGCTGCGTCATTGCCCATAACATGCGCACAGACCTGTGTGATTGCTTCAACCTGCGTCGGGTTTACCTTGCCCGGCATGATCGAGGAACCCGGTTCGTTTTCGGGCAACATCAACTCGCCCAAACCACAACGGGGGCCAGACCCCAGGAACCGGATATCGCAGGCAATCTTGTAAAGGCTTGCCGCAACCGTTTTCAGCGCGCCTGACATCTCGACCAACGCGTCATGTGTAGCCAAGGCTTCGAACTTGTTGGGGGCTGTCACAAAAGGCAGACCAGTGATCTCGGCCATATTCGCGGCCACTGTTTCGCCCCAGCCCATCGGTGTGTTTAGGCCAGTGCCTACGGCTGTACCGCCTTGGGCCAATTCATAAATTGCAGGCAGCGCGCCTTTGATGCGGCGGATGCCCATGGCGACCTGATGCACGTAGCCCGAGAACTCCTGGCCCAGCGTGAGCGGGGTAGCGTCCATCGTATGGGTGCGGCCGATCTTGATAATCTTGTCGAATTCGGCCTGCTTTGCGGCCAAGGCTGCGTGCAGCTTTTCCAGACCGGGCAGCAAGACGTCGCGGGCTGTCATTGCAACCGCGATATGCATCGCTGTTGGGAACGTATCGTTGGAAGACTGGCCCATGTTACAATGGTCATTGGGGTGGACAGGATCTTTCGACCCGATCGTGCCGCCCAGCATTTCGATCGCGCGGTTCGAAATAACCTCGTTGGCGTTCATGTTGGACTGAGTGCCAGAGCCTGTCTGCCAAACAACCAATGGAAAATGATCGTCCAACTTACCGGCGACGACTTCGGCTGCGGCTGCAATGATCGCATCTGCGCGCGTTGCATCAAGCTTGCCGCGCTCTTTGTTGGCCATCGCACAGGCTTGTTTGATCACACCAAGCCCACGCACGATGGCAACAGGCTGCTTTTCCCAACCGATCGGGAAATTCATGATAGAACGCTGTGTTTGCGCGCCCCAGTAACGGTCGGCAGGGACCTCAAGTGGGCCAAAACTATCTGTTTCTGTGCGTGTTGCGGTCATGATGTTCCCCTAGGCTGAAGTTTCTCTGACCTATAGGCAGACAGGCGTATAAGGGCAATAAGCGCGCACCCGATACGACGCTTTGTTAGCGCAAAACGAAGTCTATTTGCGGAATTGATCGAGGCTGACAACCTCTGCTTCGCGTGGTGCTTCGTCTTCGGGTTCATCCGGCTCGACCATCTCTTCCATGGGCGCCTCGGTGATTTCCGCAGGTTCTTCTTCGTCTTGCGTTTCAAAGCGCAGACCAAATTCGACAGAGGGATCAACGAAAGTCTTGATCGCGTCATACGGAATATAGAGGGGTTCGGGGTTGTCACCAAAGTTCAATGTGATGGCAAAGCCCTCGTCGCTGACCTCAAGATCGGCAAACCAATGCTGGACTACGATTGTCATTTCACCTGGATACCGGTCAGACAGCCAATCGGCGATTTCTACGTCAGGATGCATTGTGTCGAAGGTGATAAAGAAATGATGCTGGCCGGGCAGGCCGTTCTTTTGGACATCCAGCAGGACTTCTTGAATGAGCCCGCGCATGGCGCGGTGCATCAGATTTCCATAGTCGATGGTGCTGGACACGGGGCTATCACTCCTCTGCTGCGGAACAGCATAAGGGATTCGGTGCCAGTGAAAAGGGCAAGCTGGTGTTTGCGTTTAAACGAGCGCGGTAATTCCACCGCAAAGCGCACAGAGGACCAACACAACAGGCAGCGGCCAGTGCCGCCACAGTAAGAGGATTGCGGCAAGGATCGCTAGCCCGACCGCAGATAGATTGATCGTCTGCAAAGCCGGGGCAACCGTGCTCATAGGGCCGATGTTCACGTCAGAAACGATTCCGAAAAACACATGCAAGGCAAACCATAGTGATAGGCTGGCGATCACGCCAACCACCGCCGCGGTGACTGAGGCCAAGGCGGCTCGCAATCTTGGTTTGCCTTCCAGCCAATCAATCAGCGGTGCACCTGCGAAAATCCAGATAAAGCAAGGCACAAAAGTCACCCAAAGCGTCAATGCCCCGGCAACCAAGCCCCGCGCGATCCCGCCGTCAGCGGCACCGGCTAACAGCCCCACAAATTGAGTCACAAGGATTAGGGGGCCAGGGGTCGTTTCTGCCAGCCCCAACGCGTCAATCATCTGTGCCGTCGTGATCCAACCGTATGAGACAACAACCTCTTGGGTCATATAGGCAAGGACCGCATATGCCCCGCCGAATGTCACAACGGCCAAGGTTGAAAAGAAAAGCACAAGATCAAGCAAGAAGCGGTCATTCATGACCCACAGCGCAAAGAGTGGTGCGACCCACAAAACCCCGCCAATCAAGATCACGCGCAGACTTGGCCAAAGCGCTGGCGATTTGATGTTTTCCACACTTGGGGGATCGGGTTCGGGCCAGGCGCCTATGAGCGCCGCCACCAAAATTACCAAAGGAAAAGGAGCGGCAAAGAAGAACAGCGCAATGAAAGCCCCAACAGCGATCCATCTGTGGCGCGCCGTCTTGAGCGCACGCCCGTAAAGCCCGCGCAGTGCATTGATCACGATCACGACCACAACCGCTTTGATGCCAAGAAACAGTGCTTGAACAATGGGTAAGTTTCCAAAGCTCAAGTAAAGTAGCGCCAGAAGTGTAATGACGATCGCGCCGGGGATCACAAACAGACCCCCCCCGATCAATCCACCGATCACACCGCGTTTTTTCCATCCTGCGTAGGTTGCAAGCTGCATGGCTTCGGGGCCCGGCAAGAGCATGCAGAACGACAGCGCCTTCAGAAACTCGGCCTGATCCAGCCACTGCCGGTCTTCGACCAGCTCTTTGTGCATCAATGCGATTTGTGCGGCCGGACCGCCAAAAGACAACAGCCCGATCCGCCCGAAAACCCTGACCATGTCACCCATCGAGGGGGTGAGCGACCCGGCCATCTCAGCCAAAGATACGGCTAATTTCGCGCAGGATTTTCGCGCGAAGCGTTGCGGGGTATTCGCGGTGGGTGCGGGCCGTCATGACAAAGCCGTTTCGCGTGATGACAGAGCTTTGGTAGAAATTCGTGATCGCAACGCCAAGCGACTCGATCGCGATGCCGTTGATGGTGACGCCCGCCCGTTCTGCGGCATTGCGCGCTGTGCGCACATCGCTGCCCGCGTTCGGGGTGCCATCACCAGAGATGTCGATGACACGGCGGGTGCAATTCGGGACATCGTCAAACATCTGCAATGAAAAATAGATCGCCTCGGCAGGGGCGGTGTCTGACAGCACGAATGCGCGTTCCAGCCCGCGGGCTTGCTGAGAGAGGCGTTCGACATCAAAGACGGTTTTGACTTCGGTCCAAGGGATTGAAATCTCTTGCTTGTCTGCCCCTGACCACTGCACGACCGCGACCGTCGTTCCGGTTTGGACCATTGTGTCGCGGATTTCCGGATCCTGTAGGGCGTCGGCCAGACCATCTACCTGAAGCCGGAATTCCGCCACATCCACTGAATTCGACACATCAATCGTCAGGATCAGTGCCGTGTCGCAGGCATCGGCGGCAAGCGGTGCGAAAGCCATAGCCGCTGCAAGGGGATATCCGGCAATTTTCATATGCGGGAAGGTGACACGCCGTTACATGAATTCAAGTCACAAATCCTCGAATGGTGCCGAATTTCTCTAAAGTGTTGGGATAAAATGCAGGTTTCTGTTGCCAGGTACCTGCGAACCCCGCCTAAGGTCGCAAAACCTTAGGAGTTAGATTTCGATATTACGCACAGCTTAAGCTGCGAGTGCCATCGGTGCTTTGTTGTCGTTTGCAACTAGCTTATGTGAACCGATAACGGTGGTATCTCACCGAGACAAAGCAAACCCCTTTAGACGTTCGTCGATCCTGTTTCGGCCCCATGATCCTCAAACGAAGGATGTTGGTGGAGCCGCCGGGTACCGCCCCCGGGTCCGATCCGCTTATTGCGAGCGCGTTTATGTCCATAGTCCCGAAGGACACATCATAGATAAGCCGCCATTGCGTGTGCTGCAAGGGGATGGTTGCTGTGCACTGGGTGTACACCGGCTGTACACCTGGCGTGCACCAGCCGTACACAAGCTATACATACAGCGCGTTTGCGGCCATGTTTGACTTATGTGTAACCTTTATTCGCTCACATCGACGCAATCTGCCATATCGGATTTGGTTAACCTTTGGCGCGACGACACTGGCAACCTGCCTGCGATGCCCGGTATTTATCCTGACTATCCGGCCCCTGTTGTGACGCAAGAGGCAGAGGGCCGCGCCATGCGCATGATGCGCTGGGGAATGCCGTCACCTGCCTTTGCGCTTAAGGGCAAGAAGACGGACAAAGGGGTGACGAATGTGCGCAATACCAAATCGCCTCACTGGCGACGCTGGCTGGGACCGGCGCATCGCTGTGTCGTCCCCTTTACCAGTTTCTCGGAATACAAGGCGGTGAAGGGCGGGCGGCCAGAGGTTGTGTGGTTTGCCCCTACAGGCCCGCAGAAGACACTGTTCTTCGCCGGGATATGGACGGAGTGGACGTCTGTGCGCAAGCTCAAGGAAGGCGAGGTCACGGCGGACCTGTTTGCCTTTCTGACGGTTGAGCCAAACGCCGTGGTGGCGCCCATACACCCCAAAGCCATGCCCGTGATTTTGCGGAGTGCCGAGGCGGTTGACCATTGGTTAAGCGCACCGATCGACGACGCGTTGCGGCTGCAAAGGCCGTTTCCGGATGATGGGTT
>CAYLMZ010000086.1:0-9966 GCA_964385035.1 uncultured Loktanella sp. | reverse complement strand
CATCTACGGTTCGCGCAACGGCATCCACATCATGGACCTGACACAGACTGTTCCACTGTTGGATCAGGCACTGCAAGTGATCCGTGACACCGTCGCCAAAGGCGGCCGCGTTCTGTTTGTTGGCACCAAACGGCAGGCAGCCAAGCCAATCATGGAAGCTGCCGAGAAATCCGCGCAATTCTACATGAACCACCGCTGGCTCGGCGGCACGCTGACCAACTGGCAGACTGTGTCCCAGTCGATCAACCGTCTGAAAGCCATCGACGAAGCCGCAGAGACAGGTTTTGGTGGTCTGACCAAGAAAGAGCGTCTCGGCATGGAGCGTGAGCAGGGCAAACTGCAGGCGTCCTTGGGCGGCATTCGCGAAATGGGCGGTGTTCCTGATCTGCTTTTCGTGATCGACGTGAACAAAGAAGATCTGGCCATCGCAGAAGCCAACAAGCTTGGCATCCCGGTGGTTGCTGTTGTGGACACGAACTGCTCACCAGCAGGCGTAGACTACATCATTCCAGGCAACGACGACGCGGCGCGCGCGATTGCACTTTATACCGATCTGGCGGCGCGTGCTGCTCTGGACGGCATGACAGCTCAGCTGGGTGCTGCTGGCGTTGATATGGGTGCCATGGAAGAGCTGGCTGAAGAGGTTGTTGCTGAAGAAGCACCAGCCGAAGAAGCTCCGGCTGAATAAGCGCACCAAATTATGACGGGCAGGGGGCATGTGCCCCCGCCTTTTTCAATTTTCCCTCTGAAGGAGAAATACTATGGCGATTACCGCTGCTATGGTGAAAGAACTGCGCGACACCACAGGCGCAGGCATGATGGACGCCAAGAAGGCGCTGACAGAAAGCGACGGCGACATGGAAGCTGCTGTCGACTGGCTGCGCACAAAAGGTCTTGCAAAAGCGGCCAAGAAATCCGGCCGTACGGCTGCTGAAGGTCTGGTGGCCGTGGCTGTGTCCGGCGGCAAAGGTGTGGCCGTCGAAGTCAACTCTGAGACTGACTTTGTTGCAAAGAACGCTGACTTCCAGAAAATGGTGGCTGGCATTGCACAGGTCGCTTTGGGCACAAACGACGTTGACGCGCTGAAAGCCGCTGACATGGATGGCAAGTCGGTCGAACAGACTGTCACAGATGCTGTTGCCGTTATCGGTGAAAACATGTCGGTCCGTCGTATGGTTGCGATCGAAGGCGGCTCTGTCGTCAATTACGTACACAATGCTGCTGCACCGGGCATGGGCAACATCGGTGTTCTGGTTGCAATGTCTGGCGATAACGAAGGCTTCGGTCGTCAGGTTGCTATGCACATCGCCGCTGCGAACCCTGCTGCACTCTCCGAAGCTGATCTTGATCCGGCGGCTGTCGAAAAGGAAAAGCAGGTCCAGATGGATATCGCTCGCGAAAGCGGCAAGCCTGAAGCTGTGATCGAAAAGATGATCGTTGGCCGTATGAAGAAATACATGGCTGAGATCACGCTTTTGAACCAACAGTTCGTCGTGAACCCAGACCTCACTGTCGGTGAAGCTGCCAAAGAAGCTGGTGTCGAGATCACAGGCTATGCGCGTCTGGCCGTTGGTGAAGGCATCGAGAAAGTCGAAGAAGACTTCGCCGCCGAGGTAGCGAAGCTGAACGGCTAAGGTCACAAGCCTATGCAAACAAATAAGGGCGGTCCGGTAAACGGGCCGCCCTTTGTCGTCCAGGGAGAAGAAAAACGGCGCCGCTCTTGGACCAGAGCCGCGCCGCGAATTCTGCGCCTACCCAATTTCGGGACGAGGGTAGAGGCAAAACGCCTGGTGTCAGAGGCAAACCTCAGAACACCAAGCAACCGGTTAACCGGAACAAGCAACACAGAGCCCTGTAATCGCAGAGTTGTTGTGCCCACGCTCCAAGGTCTAAGACCCACACTCACGGAACAACTATACTTTCGCACATAACGTTAGGTAAAGAAAGTCAGGGAAACCTGACCTTTTGGATAATGAAATGCTGTTTGTCGTGACTTCAAACGCAAGAAAACATCGTCAACTCTCCGGTTCAACGATGAACATCTGGTTATAGAAGGCAGCTTTGAGAACCGCTTGCGCTGTTGTGTCGACATCCAACGCTTCGCGCGCAAGGCGCAGGTGTTTTTCGACTGTCGCGGGCGTGAGGCCCAATAGCAGTGCAATATCTTGCGTGGTCTTGCCATCACCGACCCACTGCAAAACCTCTTTCTGGCGCTTCGTGAGGCGACGATCACCCGTATACGGAAGTGTCTGAACTTTGAGATGCATCACGTTGTTCATCAACATGATCTCCTGGCCGTGTTCCGCCCAAATGGCTTCGACATCATCCTGTGTCATGCCAACTTTAGCTGTGAGCGCGATGGCACCTTTGATGCGTTCTGACAAAGACAGGAAGCTGATCGTATAGCCAGCGGTGACATCCATGGACTTATTGAATTCCATAACGCGTCGCTCGGACGGGGTGAGGTTGTCGACCCGCTCCATTTCCATCATCCAGCGCCAACTGCAGGCGCCTTTGTTTTCGAGCGCCCACCGGAGCATTGGGGCATTATATGCAAGCCCTTCCTGAATGAAAAAGCGCATATATTCAGGGGTCTGGCTTGAAAGAATTAGCCAGTCGTTCGGGTTCCCAAGCGAGGAGTGGCTGCCATAGCGGGTGAAACCATAGATCAGCCGGTCGAAACCATATTCAGCCATCTTCCGCGTGTGCAATGACCAAAGGTCTTCGACTTTTGTGAAGGTCGTAACTTTGTCCAAATGCTGGATAGTCGTCGTCATAGAGCCTCGCGCAGGTGTGTCACAAGCGCGTCCATCGCCAATGGATACCCAGCGGCGCCAAATCCGCAAATTTGGCCCACGGCGACAGGTGCTACGAAAGACTTATGCCGAAAGCTTTCTCTGGCATGAATATTCGACAGGTGCAGCTCAACAACTGGCAACATGGTGCTTGTGATGGCATCCATAATCGCCACAGATGTGTGTGTATAAGCGCCTGCATTCAGGATCACACCATGCGTGTCGGTTTTGGCGGCATGCAGCAGATCAATGAGTGTGCCTTCACTATTGCTTTGCGCAAACGCCACCTCGATGCCCAAGGAAACGGCCCTTTCCTGACACATGGCCTCAATATCGGCGAGCGTAGTATGCCCGTAAACCTCTGGTTGGCGGGTGCCAAGCAGGTTTAGATTGGGCCCATTGAGGATGAGTAATTTCAGCTTCATGTGCATTTGCTAACATCGAAACCAAATGACGCAAACGCAATTGCGTGGAAAACTGCCAGAACAACTTTAAGAAATGGCAGAATTGCCACGTGCGGCGCGCTCTGCCGCGATCTCTTTGCGTCGTGCTTGCACCAGCATATTCAACAGGTCTTCCTGTTCATCAAGGGGCAGGGGGCGCGTTGGGGGCGTTTGCAAAAGAGTCGCGTAGAAATTCACATGCTTCGCCTCTTGCAGCAACGTCTTTACCCGGTTCTTCCGCCAGTCAACGGATGCCTGATGCAGCCTTGCGAGTTTGGGATCAGCCAAAAATGTTTCACGCAGGCGCGCAACAGCCGCACTATGGCGCAGGATCGATGTGTCGGTATCTGTCGCGAAATTCCGATCAACCCAATAATCAAGATCGATTTGGTCGGTATGATGATTGGGTCGTCCGCGATCCTGCTTGACTAGATAGTTTTCGACCGATCCCAAAGCATAGTGATTGATCTGCACCAAACCGTATCTGTCAGATCGCGAGAAAACATACGGCGAACTGCCAATACGGACAGCGTTGCCGTTTCCATCGACCCATAGGTCCTCTGGATCAATATAGTCTTGCTGTGGTTTGTGAACTCCGAGCGATAACTTTCTGTCTTTACGCTTAAAAAGAGACTTCACTTGCACTGCACGCCATGGCCAGATCAGGGTCTGTGGTGCAGCAGTTGTGAATTGCTCAAGAACCGGTCGGTCATCAAATGCAACAACGCCGGCATTGCCAAACATACGCCACGGGATCGCGAAACCTGACGCGCCTGGCACGGCGTCAATCAGATCTTTGATCCGTCCTTGACCTGCGTGGATATTCAAAAACTCATCCACATCAGTGACATAGACCCAGTCAGCCTGCGATGTGAGCGGATGGCGTTCAGCCTTGTTCAGGGCACGCCACTGAACGGGTTTCTTTCCGCGCGAATGGTTACGTTCATGCACCACATGACCAAGTTCTGCGAGACGATCCAGCATATCATCAGTGCCGTCGTCGCAATCATTACTGTAGATTAGAAAGTCAGTGACGCCGATGTGTTGATGATAAGCTATCCATTCAAGCAGGAACGGCGCTTCATTTCGGACAGTCGTGATGATCAGAATGCGCATTGAGGCCTGTGGGGTTGCTTAAGTCAGTCGTAGGGAACTGCCTGAGCCTCGTCAAACAGGCATTTATATTACATAATACTGATTATACGAATACATACCACCAAGACTGCAACACTGCTTGCTGCGCCACAAACCCACATTGGCCGCGTCCCCCTAAGCGCCCACATGCGCCGTTCGCTTCAAGTCGCAAAACCGTCGCCCTTCGTTTCTCTCTGTCCAACGCCAAACAGTTCGCGCATAACTGAGGCCATGTTACTCACTCGCCGTCGCATATTTGGTTTGGTCGCGGGGCTGGCATGCGTGATCGCCATGCTGGGTGCAGCGGTCTTTCCTCAGCTTGAGCGACACTACATGCGCCAACAGGCACAGCAGGATGCCGTTTCACTTGGGCTCGCAGTAGAAAGCCTGCGCGCCACAATCGAGCGCTACGCCCCCCTGCCCGCGTTGATCGCAGAACGGCCCCAGCTTGCGCGCTTGCTCAGCGCGCCCGAGAACGGGCAATTGCAAGCTGTGGTCAACGAAGACCTACGCCAGACCGCGGCCACTGTGAAAGCGGCAGATGTCTATCTGATGGACATCACGGGGCGGACCATTGCGGCTGCAAGCTATCGCGAACCGCGCAGTTATTTGGGGCGGAACTTCAGCTACCAAACGTATTTCACGCAAGCCCTGAATGGTGCGCTGTCGAGTTTTTCGGTTTTTGGAACGACAACGGGTGAACGCGGATATTTCTATGCAGCGCCGGTTGAAGATGGTGAACGGATCATCGGCGTGTTGGCGATCAAGTTCAATATCACTGCGTTCGAGAGCATCTGGCGTGGTTCGGCCAGCGAGATCATGGTGTCTGATCGCAATGATTTTGTGTTCATGTCGTCGCGTCCTGACTGGCACTTCCGCGCAATTCGCCCCCTAAGTGAGGCGACACTCCGCGTCATCGCGCAAAACTTGCAATATCCAATCGACCGGATCGAGCTCTTGCCGATCAATGCGACGCGGCTGAACGATGATGCCCAACAGGTCTATATCGCGGGTGAGACGCAGGAAAGTTATGTTCTGACGTCGCAACGGCTGCCTGATCTTGATTGGACCATGTCTTCTCTCACACCGAAACTGCCCGCGACGCTGCAAGCCTTGAATACACTCCTGATCTTGGGTCTCAGCATAGGGCTGGGTCTGGCTGGTCTTTTGGCCTATTTGCTGAAACAGGCTCGTCAGCAAGAGGCATTCGCAGCACAACAGCGCGCCAAAGCAGCGCTTGAAACAGCCGTCGCCGAGCGCACCAAGGATCTAGAGGCTGCCCTCGCAGATTTACGGCAAACCCAAACGGACCTCATTCAAGCGGGGAAACTATCGGGTTTGGGACAAATGTCGGCAGCATTGAGCCATGAATTCAATCAACCATTGGCTGCCGTGAAGTCTTATGCCGACAACGCTCAAGCATTTCTGGCAAGGGACCGACTGGATGAAGCTAAGGATAATATTGACCGCATTTCGCGCATGGCCGACCGCATGGCGACCATCTCAACCCACCTGAGGAACTTTGCCCGCCGTCCCCAACTGGCGACAGGTCCGGTACTCCTTAACGCAGTGATACAGGATGCCCTCGCCGTCGTTGATATGCGTCTCGCCTCTGACGGAGGGCGTATCAGCTATACGGCACCAGCAAAGGACATCTGGGTGATCGGCGGCCACGTGCGCCTGCAACAGGTTATTGTCAACTTGATCAACAACGCGCTCGACGCAATGGATGGCCACACAGACCGCGTGGTTGAGCTTTCGGTCGAGCAGACCACCGTGCAAGTCAGAGACACTGGCCACGGTCTGGATCCTGAAACGCTGGACAATATCTTTGATCCGTTTTTTACAACCAAAGCTCCGGGCAAAGGTTTGGGACTGGGGCTGTCAATTTCATATAACATTGTCTCGGACTTTGGCGGCACATTGTCAGCAACCAATCACCCCGAAGGTGGGGCTGTGTTTTCTCTGGTGTTGCAGCCCACAACACCCAAACAGGTCGCGGCCCAATGACCCAAACTGTCCTATTTGTTGATGATGAAGAAGAACTGCGGCACGCCACGGGTCAGACCCTAATGTTGGCGGACATCCCGGCCGAGATCTTTGCCTCAGCCGAACAAGCCCTTGCCCGTGTGAGCCGCGGCTTCGATGGTGTGCTCGTCACTGATATTCGGATGCCCGAAAAAGATGGCCTTTGGTTGATGCGCAAGGTTCTGGAGATTGATCCAGAGTTTCCGGTTATTTTGGTCACAGGTCATGGTGATGTCACCATGGCTGTGCAGTCGATGCGTGACGGAGCCTATGACTTTATCGAAAAACCGTTTGCGCCCTCTCGGCTGGTGACGACTGTCCAGCGCGCCCTCGATAAGCGCCGCCTGACGATCGAGAACCGCGCACTCAAACGCGAGGTCGGCGGGCGCGACAAACTTGAGGCGCGGTTGATCGGGCGGTCAGATGCCATGGTCGCCTTGCGCAAACAAGTGAGCGCAATCGCGGCCACGGATGCCGATGTGTTGGTCACGGGACAAACAGGTGTGGGAAAGGACCTCACCGCGCGTGCTTTGCATGACCTGTCTGCCCGCGCGCCCCACCCTTTTGTTCATATCAATTGTGCGGCCCTGCCCGTCGATTTGGTCGAGTCAGAGCTTTTTGGTCACGAAGCAGGCGCATTTCCGGGGGCGATGCGCGCCCGTTTTGGCAAGTTTGAGTTTGCGCGCCAAGGAACGGTCTTTCTCGATGAGGTGGATAGCCTGCCCGTGTCGGTTCAGGCGAAACTCTTGCATGCCATCCAAGAACGGAAAGTTACGCGTCTTGGGGCAAATGATCCTGTGGCACTCGATATTCGCATTATCGCGGCTGCCAAATCAGACCTGCAAGAGGCTGTCGATGCAGGTCGCTTTCGCGCCGATTTGCTATACCGGTTGAATGTCGTGACAATCGACGTTCCGACGCTGAATGCCCGGCGCGACGATATTCCTTCGCTCTTTCTTAATCTCGCGTCGCAGGCGGCGGCACGCTACTCAAAACCGGTACCAGAGGTGCCCGCTGATATACTCTCTGAGATGGCGACCCAAGACTGGCCGGGGAATGTCAGAGAGTTGCGCAACGCAGCGGATCGCTTTGTGCTTGGGCTTGATCCCGTCGCGGTTTATCCCGTCGAACAGCCCTCACAGACCCTGAGCGAACGGCTTGCCGCGCACGAAAAATCCCTGATCTCGGCTGCATTGACGGCCCATGACGGAAGCCTGAAGAAGACGTACGAGGCGTTGGGTCTGTCCCGCAAATCCCTTTATGAGAAGATGCAGAAATATGGCCTGTCCAAGGACGGCCTCGACTGACCCCCTGCGCCATGTCCCTTTTTGCACCCACAGATTTCGGGCTTTGTTACCTTTCCGACCCAAGTGCCGCGAACTTTCGAAAGTGTTAACGCAAACAGCCCCTCAACGGGCTTGTTTTGTCGCACCATCATCGTGGACCAACGGTGCATCGGGCCTAATTGCTCATACGTGATTAGGTCACAAACCGGTCCGGGAGGGATCGGATAACTCTAGTGGAGGGACCACATATGAAACTCGCAGCACTTATCGCGACAACTGCGTTGACCGCGACAACAGCCTTTGCCGACGGCCACAGAGCCGATTGGCCGGAAAGCTTCACCGTTGGCACAGCATCCCAGGGCGGCACATACTTCGCCTATGGCTCCGGCTGGGCAAACCTTGTTGCAGAAGAGCTGGGCCTGACAGGCGGCGGCGAAGTCACCGGCGGCCCAATGCAGAACATGGCGCTTGTGCACACAGGCGACGCACAGTTCGGCATGACAACAATGGGTCCGGCAGCTGAATCCATCGCCGGCACAAACCCGATCGCACCGGGTCTGCAGATGACCAACGCATGTGCGATGTTCCCAATGTACCAGACACCATTTTCGGTGACTGCATTGGCATCGTCCGGCATCGAAAGCATCTCGGACATTCCTGATGGTGCACGCATCGGCTTTGGCCCTGCTGGTTCGACATCAGACACATACTTCCCGCGCATGATGGACGAGCTTGGCGTAAACTACGAGCGTCGCAACGGTGGCTGGAACGACCTTGGTGGTCAGTTGCAGGACGGTCTGCTTGACGTGATCGCCTTTGCTGCCGGTGTGCCTGTGCCAGCTGTCTCCCAGTTGGAAGTTCAGACGGACGTGAACATCATTGAGTTCACCGAAGAAGAACAGGCTCAGATCATGGAAGCTTTCCCTGTGGCCGCGTTTGACATCGCCTCCGACACTTACACGACGCTGGAAAGCGATGCGCGTTCTGTGTCCATGTGGAACTTTGCAATCGCGAACTGCGACCTGCCAGCGTCCTTCGTGAAAGAAGTCGTGAACGTGGTCATGTCTGACAACGAGCGTATGGTGAACATCCACCGTGCCGCGCGTTCCACACTGCCAGAGAACTGGACAAAGAACGCAGGCGTCCTGCCATGGCACCCTGGTGCAGCCGAGTGGTTCATCGAGAACGCTGGCGCAGACATCCCTGCTGACGAAATCTTCGGCGGCTAAACCGCCCGAAGTTAGCCCGGGCCGCGCGAAAATGTCGCGGCCCGGCTATTTCCTGAATTTTTCGATAAAGTAAAGCCACGCTTTGCGCCCGCCAGGGCAATCTAGCCGCATGCGAGGACGACAAGATGACGACCGATACAACCAAAGACGACCAGACCGAGGGACCCATCATCGCCGATGGCGTTGATGATGAACCACCCGAACATAACCGGCGCATCTTTGAAGGCACGTCTTACTACGTGATCGCCGGTTTCTCGGCGATCTATGCTTTGTTCCACATGGCGGCATTGAATGGATGGTCCATCAAGGGCTGGACGGGCATTGACTTGCCATTCCTGCCAGTCTTCCCGATGGAGACATGGAATTTCCGCATCGTGCACATCGCTGGCGCGTTGTTGCTGGGCTTTCTGCTCTATTCCGCGCGCGCGTTCCCGGACGAGGACAAAGGCGGCAAGCACCCCCTTGATTATCTGGCATGGGCAGCCTTGCTCCCTGCCCTTTATGCGTGCTGGACAGCCATCGGCTTTGCGAGTGATATCGCCGGCGGCGTGATGTGGAACGGCATTGATGAAGGTATCAAGGCTGCTGAAACCTTCCACTATGGGTATCCCCTGATTGCGGCGACCATTGCGGGGATTGTGATCGGCTGGATGCGACCGCGCGTGCGCGGTTCGATTTCACCGGCGGATATTGTGCTTGGCGTCTGCGGCATTGGAGTTGCCCTCTACCTGATCACAATCTTCGGCACGTTGATGCGGAACTCCACCGGCACGCCATTTGCCCCGATCGGGATGAGCCTTGCCGCTGTGGCTGGCACCATGCTGATTATGGAGC
The DNA here is from genome assembly GCA_964385035.1 of uncultured Loktanella sp. GTDB lineage: Bacteria > Pseudomonadota > Alphaproteobacteria > Rhodobacterales > Rhodobacteraceae > Yoonia. The sequence continues at coordinate 217 of CAYLMZ010000086.1, read as the reverse complement.
TGACCCGTCGCGTTGCAGGTATGGCGCTGATTGTTATTGCCGGTGTGTTCCTTGTGTATGTCTTTGTCGGTGATCTTTTGCCCGGCTTCCTGAATGCACCCGATATCGCGTGGCAACGGTTCTTCAGCCAAGTCTACACGGATGCTGGTATTCTGGGGCCAACGACAGCTGTGTCGTCCACTTATATCATCCTGTTTATCATCTTTGCCGCCTTCCT
>CAYLMZ010000085.1:0-10021 GCA_964385035.1 uncultured Loktanella sp. | reverse complement strand
CTGGCTCTGGCTCTGGCTCTGGCTCTGGCTCTGGCTCTGGCTCTGGAATGGGATCGACCGGGGTCGGCGCTTGCGCAACCTCTTGTTTGGTCAATTCCTCTTCTTCGCCGCCATCCTGCACAATGGCATCAAGACCTTCGTCGATCTTGGACGACGACTTGAACATCCGGTCTTTCAGCTTCTTGAAGAACGACATTGCGCGGGGCCTTTCAACTTCTCTTGCCTCCACCTAAGCCTAGCGACGCAAGGATGCAAAGGTCTGACCGATCAGATAACCACAAATTCCAAAACAAACAGAAACTGCGCGCCCCAATAGGTGGACCAAATTGCATAGGGGATCACTGCCCTGAGCCTGTAGGTTGGGCCCAGCACGAATCTTTCCAATCCCAAAAACATGTCCGACACCATAAAGGATGCCGCAGCACACATCGCGATCACAAAACTCATGGGCAGGCTCATGGCGATGGCCCCCATCGCGCCGATGATCGCGACATAGAGGACCACGGCCCAGCGCAAGCCGCCCGCCCGTGGGAACAAGACAAGCACCATCGCAGCAGCAAAAACGCACACGACGACTGTCAGAAGATTGGGACTCAGCGGTGCGCCTGTCCCCGTCAGAAGCGCGATATAGGCCAAATGGCTTCCTGCGAAGGCGATCAGACCGATTAAGAAAGCGGCTCTACCGTCGCGCGACAGGGCAAGGTCCCCTATGGCGGCAAGCGAAAGCGCCACGATCAACCACATCGGACCCAAACCAATCAACGCAGCTAGCGCAAGCCCCGCGACGGACGTCGTCTTGATCACGCTTTTTGCAAGGCTGGGACCTTGCCAACAATAGCGCCATAGAAACAGGGCCGCAGCACAGGCCGAAATCGCGAGCAGCCCAAAAAGGCCGTAGAAAAGGCTCAAATCTCGTCCTTGAAGTGCTGCATGACCAGCTTGATCGGGTTAGGAGCGGCCTGCCCCAAACCACAGATTGATGCATCTGTCATCGCCGTGCAAAGCTCTTCGAGCAACGGCTGATCCCAGGTGTCAGCCTGCATGAGCTTGACCGCCTTCTGGCACCCGACGCGACACGGTGTGCATTGTCCGCAGCTTTCATCTTCGAAGAATTTCAGCATGTTCAGCGCGGCAGCACGTGCGCTGTCCTGGTCAGACAGGACGACCACAGCCGCAGAGCCGATAAAGGTGCCAAGGGGTTGCAGCGTGTCGAAATCCAATGGCACATCGTTGATCGTGGCCGGCAAAAGCCCGGAGGACGGGCCGCCGGGTTGGTAGGCTTTGAAAACGTGCCCTTCGGCCATGCCGCCCGCCGCCGCGATGATATCCGTGATCGTGGAACCGGCAGGCAAGAGATATACGCCCGGCTGAGCAACGCGCCCGGAGACCGAATAGGATCGCAAACCAACCCGTCCGTTCTTTTCGGTCGTGTTCAGGACTTCCGGCCCCTCTCGGCAGATCCGCGCGACCCAGTGAAGCGTCTCGATGTTATGGACCAGCGTTGGCCGGTTGAAGATCCCCACTTGCGCCACAAACGGCGGGCGATGGCGCGGCATGCCACGTTTGCCTTCGATGCTTTCGATCATCGCGGATTCTTCGCCGCAGATGTAGGCCCCCGCCCCACGCCGCAAATCAATATATCCTTCGTCAACAATGCCTGCGGCCTCTAACGCCGCAATTTCGCGCCGGAGAATTTCAAGCACGGCCGGGTATTCGTCCCGCATATAGATAAAGCAGGTGTCCGCCTCGACCGCCCACGCTGCAATCAACATCCCTTCAAGGAACAGGTGCGGTGTGCGTTCAAGATAGTAGCGGTCCTTGAATGTGCCGGGCTCACCTTCATCACCGTTTACTGCAAGATAGCGAGGACCAGAATTGGCGCGCACAAACCCCCACTTCTTGCCAGACGGAAAGCCAGCCCCGCCAAGGCCACGCAAGCCGGAGGCTAGCACTTTGTCCTGAACGGCCTCCCAGTCGCCGCTCGCACGCAAATCACGCAACGCAGCATAGCCGCCGTCCGCGGCATAGGCGGCATAGTCTTGATATTCAGGCAAATGCGCATGTGTGTCATCAGCGGCAATTGCCGCTTCGACCTTTGCCAGCGTTGCGTGATCGATATGGTTATGACCCAGTTCAAGCGCCGGCGCTGTATCGCAGCGCCCCATGCATGGCGCACGCAAGACGCGAACTGCGCTTGGGTCCAGCCCGGCTTCTAGCGCTGACTTGAGTTGCTGCGCACCGGCCAGTTCACATGAAAGCGAGTCGCAAACACGGATCGTCAGTGCAGGCGGAGGCGTTTCGCCTTCTTTGACCACATCAAAGTGGGCATAGAAGGTTGCGACCTCATAGACCTCGGCTTGCGACAGCCGCATCTCTTCTGCCAAGGCGCGCATATGCGCGGCTGACAGACAGCCGAACGCGTCTTGGATCAAATGCAGGAACTCGATCAGCAGATCGCGGCGACGTGGACGTTCACCCAGCAGATCCTGTACCTCGGACCAAGCCTGATCATCAAGCTGGCGGCCTTTGGGGCGATGCCGCCCTTTGCCTTTGCCGGATTTCCAAACGCCTTCGCGGTTGTCCAATGCCATCGCACTACCCTTTGTCAAATCACGCTCAAAATAGCTGTAGACCGCTCATCAAACCACGCAAAAGCGACACCAGAAGTGACCAATACGCGCAACGACGCAATTTCCCCTCAACATCGGGGAAACGCGTGCTAATTATCCGAAACATGAAAGGCGCTTTGATCACATTTGGCATCGCCACGTTGACCCCTGCCATGCTGATCGGTCTGGGGGCCGTTTGGGGTGGTCTTTGGGTCCTGTGTGCGGTCGTGTATCTCACAGGTATGACGAGCCTGCTTGACCGTTTGATCAAGCACGAAAGCCCCGCGGGGCAAATGGGATATGACGACAGTCTTTCAGTCGTGATCGCGCTTGTCCATTTCGTACTGATGCCGCTGAGCGTATGGGGATTGGCCTCAGAGCATTTGGGCGCCGTTGAAAAGGTGGGTTTGTTCTTTGCGGCAGGGCTTTGGTTTGGGCAAGTCAGCAATGCAAACGCGCATGAGCTGATCCACCGCGGCAGTCGCTTCCTGCACCGTTTAGGGCTATGGGCCTATACGACCATGCTCTTTGGTCACCACACCTCCGCCCATGTTCTCGTGCATCATCGTTATGTCGGCACACGCAAAGACCCCAATACGTCGCGCAAAGGCGAAGGGCTCTACCGATATATCATCCGCGCATGGGTTGGATCATTCCGCGCGGGCTATGAGGCGGAAAAGACGCGGCTCAAGCGGATCGGACGCCCGGCCTGGCGCAGTCCTTATCTCGTTTATGTCGGCGGCGCGCTGGCGTGTATTTTGCTGGCCTACGCTGGTGGCGGTGTCGGATCGGTCGTGGCGTACGTCGGGCTGTGTGCCTACGCCCAATCGCAGCTTTTGATGTCTGACTATGTCCAGCACTACGGTTTGATCCGCCGCAATCTGCCAAACGGCAAGACCGAACCCGTCGGGCCACAGCATAGCTGGAACAGCCCCCACTGGTTTTCATCCAGAATGATGCTGAACGCGACGCGCCACTCGGATCATCACGCGCACCCCAACCGATCCTACCCAGAGCTTACAATCCCGGACGCGGCACCGATGTTGCCACGCCCCCTGCCCTTGATGGCAAGTATCGCCTTGGTCCCACCGCTTTGGCGAAAAATCATGGATCCAAAGCTCGCGGCATGGCGCGATGCGTAGCCTGTTGGTTTTCCTCCTGCTTGCGAGCCCCGCATATGCCGACGACCGGATGAGCGCGGCGGCGTTCGAAGCCTATGTCGAGGATCGCACGATCACATTTCGGACGGACTTTATCGAGCTGTTCGGTGTCGAACGCTACCTGCCCGGCAGGCGTGTGATCTGGTCGACATTTGATGGCACGTGCCAATATGGCGTCTGGTTTGAAAGCAAGGGCGATATCTGTTTCCGCTATGAAGGCGATCCGGAACATAAATGCTGGGCGATCTATGAGACGCCGCAAGGTATGCGCGGCGAATTCACAACAAGGCCCAACACCACTGTGATTTACGAACTTACAGACCGTGAGGACCCGCTGATCTGCAACGATCTTTCCTCCTGATATCGGCGGGCGTAAAATTTCAGAACAAGCTGCCCTGCGGGTCTTGGTCCAGCGCAAACTTGCCATCGGCAAACTCGATTTCAAGCGACTTAGCCTCGGCGGCGGCCTTTGTGCCTGTGACGACCTGCCCATCCCCATAAACCACAGCATATCCACGCTTGAGTGTCTCACGATACCCCAGCGTCTCTCGCAACCGATCCAGCGCCTCAAGGCGGGCAGCCCGGGCCTCTTGTCCGCGTGTGGCACGGTCGGAAAGACGACGCAGCAGACCATCCAAACGTTCGTTCTGACGTGAAACGCGCGTGGCCAGGACATCACCGCGCAAGCCGCCGGTCGCTTGATCAAGACCCCGCCTTGCGTCCGCAGTGCGCCGCGAAAGAGCGGGCATCAAACGATCGGACAATGCGGTCAAACGGCGTTGATCCTCGCGCAATCGACGGGTCAGGATAGAGGGACGCAATGCCGCCTCTGACAGCTTCAGTCGCTTCTGCGCCGCTGCACCGCGCAGCGCTGTCGGCAAGCGTTCGGTCAGAAAATCAAGCCTTTGACGCGGGCTTTCCACAAGGCTTTCCACTTGCGGGAGCGCACGGCCGAGATCACGCACACGCTGCTGTTTCTGCCCAAGCGTGGTGGTCAGTGCACGACTTAACCTCGCCCCTTGTTGGTCTACCCATGCCAAGAGTTCCATACGCACAGGCACGGCAAGCTCTGCTGCGGCCGTCGGTGTTGGCGCGCGCATGTCTGAGACAAAGTCAATCAAGGTCGTATCTGTTTCATGGCCTACCGCGGATATCAGCGGGATGTCTGATAACGCAGCCGCGCGGGCGACGACCTCTTCATTAAAGCCCCAGAGGTCTTCAAGCGACCCGCCACCTCTGGCGACGATCAGCAGATCCGGGCGTGGCAACGCGCCGCCCGGGGTCAATTGGTTGAAACCTCGGATGGCGGTTGCGACTTCAGGCGCACATTTCGCGCCTTGGACAGCAACAGGCCAGACAAGCACTTTGCGGGGAAAGCGGTCGCGCAAACGATGCAAAATATCGCGAATGACCGCACCCGAAGGAGAGGTGACGACCCCAATAACTTCTGGGAGATATGGCAAAGGCTTCTTGCGTTCAGGTGCAAATAGCCCTTCGGAAGCCAATTGCGCTTTGCGTTTTTCCAGCATCGCCATCAAAGCGCCCGCACCGGCTGGTGCAATATCCTCGATCACCATCTGATACTTGGATTGACCCGGAAAGGTTGTCAGCTTGCCTGTGGCAATGACTTCCATGCCTTCCTCGGGGCGATGGGCCAAAGCCTGCGCCCGCCCTTTCCAGATGACCCCTGCAAGAACCGAACGGTCATCTTTGAGGTCCAGATACATGTGACCCGAACGCGGCAGTGACACCCGTCCAACTTCACCGCGCACCCGCACGTGGCCAAATCCACCTTCGATCGCCTTTTTGACGGCGCCCGATATCTCGGACACCGAAAACTCGGGGGTATTGTCGGCGGGGCCGTCTTCGAACAGGTCCATAAACTAACGTCCTTCTGGGCCGGTGCTGCGCAAGGGAAGCGATGAAAGCTTCCAGCGCAGGAACAGGATTGTGAGAACGACTGCAAGTCCAAATCCGGCAAACAAAATGGAACCAAACAGCGCAGCCATCAAAAATGCAGCCAAAGCAATCATCCAGAAAACAAAAAGAGACAACCGCTCCAAAGCAAAGTCGGGATCGGGCCAGTATTGCACCTGTGGCCTGCCAAATTCCTGCGCATAGTATTCCAATGTCCGGATATAGTCTGGATCATCCTGCAACGACAGTGGCCCCTCCTCTGCATCGGGCCGATAAATCGTTCGGCCCAAAATACGCGGGCAAAAATCTTCAAAATAGGCGCGTTCGTCTTCGGTGTGCATGCGCCAGACCAAATCGACAATTGGTGAGGGCGAAAGGTTCTCGGCGGAACTTCCGGCAAGATACATAAAACGGCGATACTCTTCGACCAAAGTATAGCAAACATCAACCGAGTGGCCCGTTTCCTCGACCAGCCGGTCCACCAAAGAACGCGCCAAGGGCCGTTCATGAAAGCTGTAGCCTTCAAGCCGGTGCCAAAGACGACGATCAGATTTGGTTGGTGTCATGCGCGCGCGATCAAAAAAGGGACGTCTGGCAAAAAGCCTAGACCACCGCGCGAGGCAGGCCAAGCGTCTCGCATCTTGTGGTTGGGTGGCGCCCGAACTAGAACCGCCCGAAAGCATGGAACAGGCGGGGCATGGTATGAATATTCTGATCTTGGGCAGTGGCGGACGCGAGCATGGACTTGCTTGGGCGATCAAGCAAAATCCCAAGTGCGATCGCCTGATCGTCGCACCGGGCAATGCAGGGATAGCCGATATCGCGGAATGTGCCTCCATCGACATTCTTGACGGGGGGGCTGTTGCAACCTTTGCCGAAGAAAATGCCGTCGATTTCGTGATTGTTGGCCCAGAGGCCCCGCTTGCCGCAGGTGTTGCAGACAGGCTGCGTGCCGCTGGTCTACTGGTCTTTGGGCCAAGCCAGGAGGCCGCACAGCTTGAGGCCTCTAAATCATTTACAAAAGTTATCTGCGATGCGGCAGAAGCACCGACCGCCGCTTACGCCCATTTCACTGATGCTGACGCGGCGCGGGCCTATATCCGCGCTCAGGGTGCGCCCATTGTTGTCAAGGCCGATGGTCTGGCCGCAGGCAAAGGCGTGATCGTCGCCATGACCGAAGCCGAGGCATTGGCCGCAATCGACGATATGTTTGACGGCAGCTTTGGCGACGCCGGAGCCGAGGTCGTCATCGAGGAGTTCATGGAAGGCGAAGAGGCATCGTTCTTTGTGCTTTGCGATGGTCAGACGATCCTGCCAATCGGCACAGCACAGGATCACAAACGCGCATACGATGGTGATACCGGTCCGAACACCGGCGGGATGGGCGCATATTCTCCGGCCCCGATTATGTCCGACGAGGTCACCCAAAAGGCGCTTGATGAGATCATTCGCCCCACAATGAAAGAGATGGCCAAGCGTGGCACGCCATTTCAGGGGGTCTTGTTTTGTGGTTTGATGATCCAGAATGGCCAACCGCGGCTTGTGGAATACAACGTGCGGTTTGGTGATCCGGAATGCCAATGCCTGATGATGCGGTTGGGCGGTCAGGTGCTGGACCTTTTGCAGGCCTGTGCCGAAGAACGTCTTGACCAGATCAAAGTCAACTGGGCCGACGATCATGCACTTACGATCGTGATGGCCGCCAAAGGTTATCCGGGGGCATATGAAAAGGGCACGGTCATCAATGGGCTCGATAGCTTGCCAGAGGACAGCTTTCACATGGTGTTTCATGCGGGTACCGCGTTGAAAGACGGCCAGATCACCGCAACCGGGGGACGTGTCTTGAACGTCACTGCACGCGGTGAAACCTTGGAAGCTGCGCACGAAAGGGCTTATGCGATGGCGCAGACCATTGATTGGCCCGAAGGTTTCTACAGGTCTGACATCGGCTGGCGTGCGTTATAGGGTGGTGTAGCTAGTTCCTGTCAGACAGGACCGACTTTTCGTTCTTTCGGTGGCGCTCGACAAGGTGTCGCTGCTGCTTGGGGTTCGGAATGAGCCGGACACTTGGCCAGACAGCATCAACCTCGGTCAGTTCCGGGAAAAGCGCGACAATTTCCTCTTTCGCAGCGGAGGGCATGGCCGAAAGACTCTGCTTTCCAAGATAAAGGCTTTCGGTCGGCGCTCCTTCCGCGAACACAATCTGATGTGCGTCAAAGAGCAAATGAACGTAAGTCACCGCATCCACGTCATGATCGATGAACACGCCCGGCAAGGCCGTCAAATGATGCGCGGAAACCAGGACTTCTTTGTCACCAAACATTCTCCCCGCAATTGAAGAGCGAACAAGCATTCGGTGTTGGCGCGACACGAGCAAATCACGCCGTGGCAACCCGTTGCCCAAGGCACCCTGCATGATGCGAATTGGTTTGAAATGTGGTTGCTGCCTCAGTTCTTCGGATGAGAGGTGCCGCTTGAAAATGTGCCGCAGTACGGCCAACCCCCCATCCCCCGTGCGGACCAAGGCACCGCGAGAAAGGGTTTCTACGGTGACCTCTTCGTCTTCGGTCGCAACCTTCGTCCCCGCCGCAAGGCACATAATCAAGCCTTGCTCAAATCCGACAATACCGACGATTTCCGCCCCATGGGCAGATTCACCATCGCCTGTTTCTTCATCGAACCGAAGCGAGATGTCGCCCGTGGCCCCCGTCGCCGAATCGACGTTATTGATGACGACATTGCCGGCGTCGTCTTCTCGGTCCGTCTGTGTCTCGGCCAGAATGATGCCATCGGTGAGCGTTCCACCCAGGGCAAAGGTCGTGTTGCCGGATGTCAAACCGTCTTGAACGGTCGCATAACCCGCAGTCCCGTCACCGCCGACACCTATTGCGATGTAGCCAACAGTCTCGCCGGTGTTGACCCCGTCAGACAGAGAGCCCTCTTCCAGTTCCACCACAAAGCCAGTGGCGGTCACATCGCTCGGATCGCTATCAACGACGTCACTGTCATTTGTGCTGGCAACGTTGGTCAGGACAGCGGGAGGGGCCGAAAAACCGCCATTGAGATCAACTGTTGAACCCGTTGTCGTGGCAGTTGTTGTTCCCGCCTCAATGATGCGCCCGTCAGGAAGCTTATGGATCCCTTCCTCGACCGCAATCCAGTTGATCTGTTCCGAGACTGGGTGAGGGCCGTCCTCGTCTTCCCATTCTTCAAGGATAAAGTTGAATCCGTTGTCGTCGACGGACACAACCCGCAAAGAAAACTCGTTGCCACCGAAATTCGTGCTGGAAAGATGGACGACGGCATCTTCGATCGGTTCGGTAAACTCGATGCGGATAATCTCGCCTACAGAAAACCCGCCTCGGGTAAGAGAGCCGACCTCACCAATCGCCATGACAAGGCTCGTCTATTGGGTGGCTGGCGACGCGTGCCGCCTGCTCACGAATTCTATTTGGGAAAAGCAGCTTGGTATACGCGCCACTCATCCGAATGTGCCTCTAGGCCGCGCGGCTCATCAGAACCGAGTCGATCTCCGCCGCAGCGGCATTCTCGTCATTACCAGCCACAGCAGCAATCTCACGGGTCAGACGTTCAAGCGCTGCCTCATAGAGCTGACGCTCAGAATAGCTTTGCTCGCGCTGGTCATCCATGCGGTGCAGGTCGCGCACAACTTCGGCAATCGCAATCAGGTCGCCTGAATTGATTTTTTGTTCGTACTCTTGTGCCCGACGGGACCACATCGCCTTTTTGACTTTCGCTTTGCCGCGCAGTGTCTTCATGGCGTGGCTGACAATGTCTGGGGTCGCGAGCGCACGCATACCAACATCAAGCGCCTTATCTGTCGGGACCCGCAAGGTCATCTTGTCTTTTTCAAAAGCAATCACAAAGAGTTCCAGGTCAAAGCCTGCCACTTCCTGCTTTTCAATCGAGACGATTTTGCCAACGCCATGGGCAGGATAGACCACAAATTCGTTTGGGCTAAATGCGTATTTCTTCTTACTCATGTTATTCCTTTCGTCCCAATCGATGCACGCGACAAAAAAACCGGCGGTGACTTTCGTCCCCGTCGGAATGCTTGTTGATACGTCGATCAGTTTTTACGCAACATTGGCGTTAGTATATCACAAAAATGACCCACAAGAAAGCGCAGCAAGGCTTCGCTTTAACTTACGGAAATCTATTGAAAAACGGCAGAACCGGCGCCGAATCAACCGCCTTCGCCTGCGGCTTCGGAAAAGAGCTCCATCTTGCCCTCTTTCCCGTCCATTTCGTCAGCGGAGGGCAGCGGATCCTTCTTGGTGATGATCACCGGCCACATCTCGGAGTACTTGCGGT
>CAYLMZ010000084.1:0-10385 GCA_964385035.1 uncultured Loktanella sp. | reverse complement strand
GGTGGCTACATCACCGGCTCTGCTGCTTTGTGCGAGTTCATCCGGTCGTTTGCCTCGGGCTTTATCTTTACGACCGCTTTGCCGCCTGCTGTTGCCGCTGCTGCCCGGACGTCGATCGCCTATCTGAAAGAAAGCGAGATCGAGCGTGCCCAGCAACGTCGTCAGGTGGCCCGTTTGCGTGCTGCCCTCGACCGCGAGGGAATCCCCCATATGGAGAACGAGAGCCATATTGTTCCGGTGATGATCGGTGATCCGGTGAAGACTCGCATGTTGGCCGATTATCTGATGCGCGAATGGGACATTTATGTGCAGCCGATCAATTATCCGACGGTCCCCAAGGGGACAGAGCGGTTGCGCTTTACCCCGTCACCATTGCATCAGGACGCTGATATTGATCACCTTATCAATGCGTTACGTGTATTGTGGAAGCAATGCGCCCTTGCGCATGCGGTGGCCTGACGCCTATCACGCAAACTTTTGGCGCGAGGGGTGGACCCTCGCCGACCTTGCGTTACATTACAGCCCGACTGGGGCGAACGGTCACGAGAACCAGATCGAAGAGGAATACGATCATGAAACGTTTTACAATCGCAGCAGCCCTTGCTGTACTTTCCGCACCGGCCTTTGCTGACGGCCACGCCGCGACAATCGGCGACGCAGCAGCTGGTGAAGAGCAGTTCAACCGTCAGTGTGTGGCATGCCACGTCGTTGCAGATGCATCCGGCGAAGTGCTTGCTGGCCGCAACGCGCGCACAGGCCCGAACCTTTACGGTCTTGCTGGCCGCGCATTGGGTTCTGTCGAAGGCTTCCGCTACAGCGACGGTCTGGTTGAGCTGGGCGAAGGCGGTACCGTTTGGACCGAAGAGACATTTGTCGGCTACGTTCAGGACCCAACAGGCTGGCTGCGCGAGACACTCGACAACCGTCGTGCACGCGGCAAGATGGCCTATCAGGTGCGTCAGGAAGAGCAGGCCTATGACCTGTATGCCTATCTGGCGACTTTCGCTGACGAATAATCAGTGTGACAGACAGATACAGGGCCGCCAGAGATATCTGGCGGCCCTTTTTCTATGCGGTGATCAGACCTGCGATTGTGTCCGCGTCTTCTTCATGAGCCAGGTGGCCTAAGGCCTGGAGCGCAGTCACCCGCGCAAGCGGCAGGTTGCGGGCGGCCTCTTGGCTGACATGTGGGGGCACGGCTTTGTCATGGGCCCCTGTGATCAGATGAACCGGCGTTTCAATCTGCGACAGCCGCCCGAGCAGCCCATCCAGATGCCACTGCGCCATCATGGATAGGGTCGCGTCCACGTGGCCGGTGTCGCTGGCCAGCCGGAGATAAAGCGCGAGCCCCGCGTCATCGAGCACAGAGCCTGTCCCCTCGATCAGGTTGCGCACACTGCTGGCACTGGCCGTATTGGCAAAGAGGCTTGCACTGAACGGTGTCACAGCCAGAGCCTTGGCCATCATGGGGAATAGCCAGCCGGCCACCCCTTTGAACTTGCCAAGTGCCGCATTGATCCCGACGATCCCGCCCTTGGGCCGTGCGCCCAGTTCCCACATACGCAGCGCGATCGCGGCCCCTGCTGAATGGCCCACGATCGTGTCCGGTTGCCAGCCTTGATTGCGCACAAGCGACAAGAGGTCTTCGGCCATGTGATCCAGACCGCAGCGTTGCTGTGCCCCCATCTGCGTAAAGCCCTGACCGGGCAGATCGACGGCGACAACGTGATGCGATTGCGCGAGGATCGGAAAGAGGTGACGAAAGCTTTGCGTTGCACCGCCCGCCCCGTGAATAAGAAGGATCAGCGGGCCGGTCCCGTCCTCTTGCACGTGCCAGCGATGGGGTCGGTGCAGGATTTGCCGCGAAAACGCTGTCAGGGGCCAGTCGCGCGCATCCGCAGGCCAGCGCATCCGCTAGTCCCCCAGAACTGTGGCGACGGATTTTGACAAACGCTCTGCATCCGCGCGCGGCAGTGGCAGATAGGTTCCGTCAAGAATCTGGGCAAGGTTCCGCAAGGCGGGTTCAGGCCGGTTGCCTGTGTCGATGAGAATTGCGTCAGTGCCAGCGGCCCGCAACGACTTGGCAATCGTCTGGGCATCGGTGGCCGCCTGTTTGCGATCCGCGCTGCCATCAAGCGCGATGTTCGCCCGTCCGTCCGTGAGGATTGCGATTGTCGGGGTCAGACCCCGCCGTTCGGCTTGGGACGCTTGTTCAAACGCGGTTAGCATGCCTGCTGCCAGAGGTGTTCCACCACCGCCGGGAAGCGCCGCAAGCCGTCGTTTGGTTTGCACCAGTGACCGTGTGGGGGGCAAAAGTAACTCTGCCTCGGTCCCGCGAAACGACACAAGCGCCACGTGATCGCGGCGCGCATAGGCTTGCGCGAGCAGCAGTTCGACGGCACCCTTCGCTTCGGCCAATCGGGAAAGCGCTGCGGAACCGGATGCATCAACCGTAAAGATCAGCAGCCGATCCGATTTTTCCTCGAACCGTTTGATCCGGATGTCAGAAGGCCGGATCTGTAGCCCGTCATGCCCTGTCGCATTGCGCCGGATCGTCTGCCAAGGTGCCGCGGCCCGCAGCGTGCCGATGATATCAATCCGCGCCCCGTCGCTGATCCGGCCCGCGCGTGAAGGCAATGGCCGTCCGCGCCGATTGCCTTTGCGTGCTGCACCCGTTCCATTGCCACGACCCGCCCGTGCCTTCTGCACGGCGAGCTGGTCAAGCAGGTTGTCAGGCAAGAGCGCGCGCACAGCCTCAAGCAGCAGCTCGTCAGGTAGATCAAGCTTGCTATCGTCACCGTCCTGATCAGGCGCTTCGCTTTGATCCGGTGGCGGTGGGGCGGGCTGGTCATCTTCGGGCGCTTGTTCGGGGACCCGCGTTGCCCGGTGGGCCAGCGTCAGGGCGCAGGCGATTTCGATGTCTTCTGATGTGACCTCTGTTCGACCATGCAGACGCGCGTGCGCCTTGGCCGCGCGGATGGCGAACAATGGCGCCCGCAGGCTGTCGATGCCCAGTTCTTCGGCAATACGGGTGATTTGGGTGATTGTATCAGCTGAGATATCGGGTGGATGCGCGGTCGGGGTATCCGCGACGACATCGCCCATATCGGCCAATGCGCAATTGGACAGATCAACGTGGAACGCCAGCCGCTCTGACAGTTTGGGGTCAAGACGTTCATCTGCTTCGGCCCCTTCGTCGAACGCAATCAACGTATGTGCGTTGGACCCATCAAGGGCCACAGCCAGACGCGCCGCCAATCCTGTGGTTGCCCGCTCTGCCATTGTCAAAACCAGCGGGCCGGGGGTGGACAGGATGCCGTCTTCTTGCACCAAGGCCCCTGTTGCCAGTGTCGCTGACAGATCAAGACCGCCATAAAGCGCCTCGTCCGAGATGGCGGGGTGAATGCGTCGCGCATCGCCGGGAATCAGGCTTGCAAGTCTGTCGCGCACCGGACCAGACCGCGCACGAATGCACACGCCGCCAAGACCCGGATCAATGGCGATGAGGCGCAACGCAAGCGTCGCGTGGTGCCAGACCTCGCTAGCCAAGGACTTCTTCGACTGTGCGGGTGACGCGGGTGCCGCTGCCGGCCTCGTCTAGTGGATCGCGGCGCAGGCGGTGGCGCAAGGCCATAGGGGCGACGGCGCGGATGTGGTCGCGGGTCAGGGCTTTGTCGCCTTCCCATGCTGCAAAGGCTCGACCGGCTTTGAGAAGCGTGAGTTCACCGCGCAGACCGTCGGACCCAAGGGCGAGGCAAAGCTCTGCCACATCTGTCAGCACCGCATCGGGTGTTTTCATCTTGGCCAATGCCTTGCGCGCCTTGAGAATACGGTCGCGGATCGCCGCGTCTTCGGCCTGCCAGCGCAACATAAAGGCTGTGTTGTCATGTTCAAACGCATCGCGGCGTTTGATGACTTCGACCCGTGTCGCGACCTCTTTGGGTGATCCGACTTCGACGGACAGGCCGAAACGGTCCAGAAGCTGGGGCCGCAATTCGCCTTCTTCGGGGTTGCCGGAGCCGACAAGCACAAAGCGGGCAGGGTGCCGGATCGAGAGCCCTTCGCGTTCCACCACGTTTTCACCCGATTGGGCGACGTCGAGCAGTAGATCAACGATGTGGTCTTCGAGCAGGTTCACCTCGTCGATATAAAGATACCCGCGGTTGGCCCGTGCAAGTAGCCCGGGTTGAAACGCTTTTTCGCCTTTGGTCAGCGCCTTCTCAATGTCGAGCGCGCCTGTCACCCGGTCTTCGGTCGCACCCAAGGGCAGGTCGACGACAGGGGTTGGCATCTCAATGGCTTTTTTGGTGGTCAGGCCCGCCCATGCCGGAACATCCTTGGCGAATTGGCTGTTGATGGGGCAGCCTTGCACGGCTTTGATTGGCGGCAGAAGGGCCGCCAGCGCCCGCACGGCGGTCGATTTACCCGTACCGCGATCACCAAAGACCAGCACGCCGCCGATACTGGCGTCGATGGCGGTCATGATCATCGCTTGCTTCATTTCGTCCTGACCAACGATGGCGGAGAATGGGAAAGGGTGCATTATGCGGCCTCCAACTTGGCGAGGGGTGAGGTGCCGTTCCATGTGCCGCGATCCGAGTGGACCGCAAAGCGGGCGTAGAGTTCTTCGCGAAACCAGCCTTCGTCGCGGACGGCGCGGATGGCGTCGGCGTGGGGTCCGGTGCGGGCAAAACCGGCCATGGCCTTTTCATCGGGCCAGATCGAGAAGGTCACCTGATGCAGCATCGGGACTTCGCCGATGCCGATCTTGAAGGCGACATTGGGGTCCTGACCGATCACCGTCGAGATATTGGGGACCCGCCCCCAGAAACGTGCAGCGATATGGGGTTTGATCGTGGCGCGGGTGAGGGCTGCCAGCGGGCCGGACCCCTGGGCAGTGGTTGGTGCAAAGGGCGATTGCCCTGACCATGCCCCACGGGCTGTTTGGGTTTGCAGGAAGACGGTCCAGTTTTCGGCTGCTTTGACCTGATAGCGGGCAAAGATGCCCTCTTGCGTTCGGGCTCTGGCTGTTTCGGCGTCTGGCCATGTCGCGAGGATCGCGTAGACGGCTGTGTTCGGAACAGGCGTAAAGCCCTCGCCCGTTCCTGATCCGCAGAGCTTCCAAAAGCCGATGTCAGGTGTGCGTGACAGTGGCAGACGCGCTCCGCCCATCATTGCCAACGCCCAAAGACGTGCGCCTGCACCTGCAAAGCGAAAAAATGAGAGGCTTACTGTTTGAGTCACAAAGGGACCTCAATCCGTGTCAACTAATCCTGACACATCCACAGTTGTTTGGGAAGGTGTTGACAATATTAATTGTAAACTTGTGTTTACACTACTACCATAAGGTCATGCCAAAAGACATACATAGCGACTCACACCCTGCAATTGTTATTGGCGCTGGCCTTGGCGGCCTTGCTGCGGCGATGCGACTGGGTGCGAAAGGGTACGCCGTAACGGTGCTTGATCGTCTTGATCTGCCCGGCGGAAGAGGATCTTCGATCACACAGGATGGCCATCGATTCGACCTGGGGCCGACGATCATTACGGTTCCCCAAGTCTATGAGGGTCTTTGGGCCGCGTGTGGTCGTGACTTTCACAAAGACGTCGACCTGCGCCCGATGGACCCGTTCTATGAGGTCCGCTGGCCAGATGGTTCGACCTTCACGGCCCGTCAGGACACAGATGCGATGGTCGCGGAGGTCGCAAGGCTGAGCCCCGGCGATGTGAACGGTTATCTGAAGTTTCTCAAAGACAGTGAGCGGCGATATGTCGTGGGCTTTGAAGGCATGGTTGCGAAGCCCATGCATAAGCTGTGGGAAACCATCAAGGTCCTGCCAGAGTTTGCGATGCTGCGCGCGGATCGTTCCATCCTTGGTTTGGCCAAGGCCCGTGTAAAAGATCCCCGCTTGCAGATGGCGCTGTCGTTCCACCCGCTCTTTATCGGGGGTGATCCGCGTCATGTGACCTCGATGTATGCGTTGGTTGCCTATCTCGAAAAGGAATACGGCGTCCATTATGCCATGGGCGGTGTGCAGGCGATTGCACAAGCGATGGCGAGCGTCATTCGCGCCCTAGGCGGGGTGATCCGTCAGGGTGCAGAGGTGGACGAGATTTTGATCGCGGGCGATGCCGTCAAAGGGGTCCGCCTGTCGAACGGTGAAGACCTGCACGCCGATCTTGTCGTCAGCAACGCTGATGCCGGCCACACCTACCAACATCTGCTGCGCAAGAAGACTCGCAAACGCTGGACGGATCGCAAGGTCAAAAGCCGCCGTTGGTCGATGGGCCTGTTCGTTTGGTATTTCGGCACCAAGGGCACCGCTGATATGTGGCCCGATGTCGGCCATCACACGATCACGAATGCCCCCCGCTATGAAGGTTTGCTGAAAGACATTTTCATGAAAGGCAAGCTGGCGGATGATATGAGCCTGTATATCCACCGCCCTTCCAAGACCGACCCAAGCGTCGCCCCCGACGGCGATGATACGTTCTATGTGCTTTCGCCTGTGCCGCATCTTGGTTTTGACGATCCGGTTGAATGGAAGAAAGAGGCCGAAATCTACAAAGCCAAGGTGACAGCCGAGGTCGAAAAGACCATCCCCGGCTTTGCTGATCGTATCTCGACCGAAATGATCCTGACGCCTGAGGACTTCCGCGATCGCTACCTCTCGCCGAATGGTTCCGGCTTTTCGATTGAGCCACGCATTCTGCAATCGGCATGGTTCCGCCCCCACAACGTCAGCGAAGAGGCGAAGGGCCTTTATCTGGTTGGGGCGGGCACCCACCCCGGTGCGGGTGTTCCGGGTGTGATTTCGAGTGCCGAAGTGCTGGCCAAGATGGTCCCTGATGCCCCTGTGTCTGCCGAGATGAAAGTCGCGGCGGAATGATAAGGCCGGACGACCTTGCCCATTGCCACGAGGCCATCCGCCATGGGTCTTTGTCTTTCCATGCGGCTTCCAAGCTGTTGCCCGCCAAGGTGCGCGACCCTGCTTTAGCCCTTTATGCATTCTGTCGTCTTGCTGATGATGAAGTAGATGAGGGCGACTATCAGGCAGGCGCTGTTTTCCGTCTACAAGAACGTCTTGATGCTGCTTATGCAGGTCGGCCAAAGGACGCCCCCGAAGACCGCGCCTTTGCTGCGATCATCGAAGAATTTGACATGCCCCGTGCTTTGCCTGAGGCGTTGCTTGAGGGGCTTGCCTGGGATGCCGCCGAGAAACGCTATGACACTATCAGCGGTGTGCGTGATTATTCGGCCCGTGTTGCAAGTGCCGTCGGTGCCATGATGTGTGTGCTAATGCGCGTCCGCGATCCTGATGCGCTGGCCCGTGCCTGCGATCTTGGTGTGGCGATGCAACTGACGAACATTGCCCGCGATGTGGGCGAAGACGCCCGTATGGGCCGGATTTACCTGCCCTTGGATTGGCTGGCTGAGGCGGGGATTGATCCGATCAACTTCGTGCGCGAACCGCTGCCGACACAGCAGGTGCGGCGCATGGTGAAACGGCTGCTTGCGGAGGCAGAGCGGCTATATCTGCGATCAGAGGCCGGTATCAATGTCCTGCCCATGCAGGCCCGCACCGGCATCTGGGCCGCGCGGCTGATATATGCAGGCATCGGTAAACAGTTACAGCGGCAAGGCTATGACAGCATTTCAATGCGGGCGCATACATCCACAGGCCAAAAGCTAGGATGGGTGGCGCAATCTGCGGTGCGCGCTGCGGGGTCCTTGGTCATGCCGAAATCACCCGTGGTCTATGCCCGCCCTTTGCCTGAAGTTGCCTTTCTTGTTGATGCCGCAAGTCACGGTCGCCGCAACGCAGGCCGGCCTATGACGGTTCTGAATATGCTTGCCGAGCTCAAAGCACGCGATGCGGGGATTGGAACCGGGGAACCATCACCCTAAGTCTCGCTACATCCCTGAAGGAGGCGATGACGACCATGGACTGGATGCTGTTCTTTATCTTTCTGGCTGCGACCTTTGCGGCGGGATCGACCGGCGCGCTATTTCCGACAGGAAAATGGTATACCGAGCTTAACAAACCGTCGTGGACACCGCCAAACTGGCTGTTCCCGATCGCGTGGACGTCGATCTATCTGTTGATGTCATTTGCAGGTGCAAGGGTCGCGGTCCTTGATGGCAACGCCTATGCCATGGCCTTCTGGGCGATGCAGATTGCCTTTAACGCGATCTGGACTCCGGTTTTCTTTGGGTTGCGGAACCTCAAAGGGTCTTTGCCGTTCATGGCTGGCCTGTGGTTGTCCGTTTTTGGTGCAACGATCACCCATTGGCAGCTCGATACACTCGCAGGTCTCGCCTTTGTCCCATATCTGGTTTGGGTCACTGTTGCCGCTTCGTTGAATGTCTCGCTGGTTCGCCTGAACCCTGACCAAACGCCCCTTCAGCTTCATAAGCTTTGATCCCTCTTGAACGTCCCTGAAATCGGTGAAACCATTGGGGATGGAACATCAGATCAAGACATGGGCCGAGGTTGCCCCCCGTTTGGTGGCCGTCGCCGCAGGCCGCGACTACGCCGACCTTGTGATTACTGGCGGCAAGCTGGTGAATGTTCAAACCCGCGAGATACTGGACTGGCAGGTTTCCGTGGCCGAGGGCCGCTTTGCCTATGTCGGTCCTGACGCCAACCACGCAATCGGCCCCGATACACGGGTGATTGACGCGAGTGGTCGCTACCTCATCCCGGGTCTGTGTGATGGCCATATGCACATTGAAAGCGGGATGCTGACCCCTGCCGAGTTCGCCGCCGCTGTCATCCCTCATGGCACCACAACGATGTTCACCGACCCCCATGAGATCGCAAATGTTCTGGGTCTGCGCGGAGTGCGCATGATGCATGACGAAGCCCTGATGCAGCCTGTGAATATCTACACCCAGATGCCGTCCTGTGCCCCGTCTGCCCCCGGACTTGAGACGACAGGCTATGAGATCAGCGCCGAGGATGTGGCCGAGGCGATGGTATGGCCCGGAATCATTGGACTGGGCGAAATGATGAACTTCCCAGGTGTCGTGGGCGGCGACCCACAGATGCTGGCCGAGATGGCGGCGACGATGAACGCGGGCAAGACTGTGGGTGGCCATTATGCCTCGCCCGACAAGGGTGTCGCGTTTTCGGCCTATGTCGCTGGTGGTGCGGCTGATGATCACGAAGGCACGGCAGAGGCTGATGCGATCGCGCGCGTCCGCAATGGGATGCGGTCGATGATGCGTCTGGGTTCAGCTTGGTATGATGTCGAAAGCCAGATTACGGCGGTTACGGAAAAGGGCCTTGATCCCCGCAATTTCATTCTGTGCACGGATGATTGCCATTCGGGCACGCTCGTTAATGATGGCCACATGAACCGCGTTGTCCGCCACGCTATTGCTTGCGGGTGTGATCCGTTGATTGCCTTGCAGATGGCTACGATCAACACGGCCACGCATTTCGGGTTGGAGCGTGAGTTGGGCTCGATCGCGCCGGGTCGCCGCGCGGATATGATCCTGACGTCCGACCTGACGACCTTGCCCATTGAAGAAGTGATCGCGCGCGGTGTGACTGTTGCCAAAGACGGCGAGCTGATGGTGACCTGCCCACACTATGAATGGCCTGCCGATGCGCGTGGCACTGTCCATCTGGGCAAGGCCCTGACCGCGACGGATTTTAAGATTGCAGCGCCAGAGGGCAAAAACAGTGTCAAAGCCAAGGTCATCGGCGTCGTCGAAAATCAGGCCCCAACCGAAGCGCTGACCGCTGAACTGCCCGTTGTTGATGGGTTGGTCGAGGGTGAAGGCGACACCTATCAGATCGCCCTTGTCGAACGGCATCGCGGGACCGGTGGGGTCACAAACGGTTTCGTTTCAGGCTTTGGATATACGGGCAAGATGGCCATGGCCTCGACAGTTGCCCATGACAGCCACCATATGATCGTCGTTGGCACGGACCGCGCGATGATGGCAGCTGCCGCAAACCGGCTGGGCGAGGTTGGTGGCGGTGTCTCTATCTGGAAAGACGGGCGAGAGATTGCGCTGGTCGAGTTGCCGATTGCTGGCCTGATGTCAGACAGCCCCGCGACAGAGGTCGCCGCGAAAGCCGATGAAATGGTCGCGGCGATGGCAGCTTGTGGGTGCACGTTGAACAACGCTTATATGCAGCATTCATTGCTGGCCCTTGTCGTCATCCCGTCGTTACGGATCTCTGATCTGGGGCTCGTGGATGTTGATACATTCGAAATCACTGAACTTTTTGAGGACAACGCATGAACATGGCAGAGCAGGCGATGATCCGCACCCCCGACGTCCCAGCCCCCGAAAGCTTTACGGATCCCAAGGCGGCGGTGGCGCGGTTGCAAGAGTTGTATCAAGCGGCCGTCAGCTTTTTGTCGGA
>CAYLMZ010000083.1:8068-10551 GCA_964385035.1 uncultured Loktanella sp. | reverse complement strand
GTGAAGTGCCCCGCCCGCACCCGCAGGTAGCAGACAAAGAGGAAGATCGTCCCGATCACAACGTGGAAGCCATGGAAACCTGTGGCCATGAAGAAGTTGGAGAAGAACTCGTCACCACCGAATGTCCAGTCCTGGCTGAGCAGATAGGCGTATTCGTAGCCCTGCAGGCCGGTGAAGAGGATGCCTAGAAGCACTGCCAACAGCAGGCCATGCTCAACATCCTTGCGGTTGTTTTCATGGACCAACGCGTGGTGTGCCCACGTGACTGCCATACCGGAGCAGAGCAGGACAAGTGTGTTGATCAGTGGCAGGTGGAACGCATCGACCTGGTAGAACTCTGGGGCCACGTAAGTGGTGCCCGCATAGGTCTCCATCGGATACATGGCGTGCTTGAAGAAAGACCAGAACCATGCGGCAAAGAACATCACTTCTGACATGATGAACATGATGAAGCCGTAACGCAGGCCGATCCGGACAACCGGTGTGTGGTCTCCGACGTTGCTTTCGCGGACAACTTCGGCCCACCAGGCGAACATGACGTAGAGAACCGCCACAAGACCCATCAGGAAGATCCACGGCCCGGAGCCGTGCATCCAGAGTGTCGCCCCAAAGAGCATGACGAAAGCACCTGCGCCGGCAATCAGCGGCCAGATCGAAGGTGGCAAAATATGATAATCGTGGTTCTTTGCGTGCGCCATGTGGTGCGTTCCCTTTAGGCTTGTCGTTAGTTCGTTTCTATGCCGATGGACGGCGTATTTGTCAAAGGATCAAGGTCGAGCGAGGCTTGGATTTCCTCTTCCTCGACCTCGATCTGATAAAATGTGTAGCTGAGCGTGATGGTGTGCACATACTGCCCTTCGCGGTCATCCACGATGTCGGGATGCACAAAGAAGCTGACAGGCATCATCACAGTTTCACCGGGCATCAGCACCTGTTCTGTAAAGCAGAAGCACTCGATCTTGTCGAAGAAGGCGCCCGCTTCGTAAGGTGTGACGTTGTAAGACGCCTGCCCTGCGATCGGCACGTCCAACGGATTATGTGCCTCATAGAAGGCCAGACCCGTTTCGCCGATGCGGATTTCGACTTCGCGCACTTCCGGCTTGAAGGTCCATGGCATGTCACGCTCTAGCGAGGCGTCAAAGCGGACTTTGATCGTCTCATCGAGGATGACGTCGCTTTCGCTTTCGGCAACATTCGTGGCCCCACCGAACCCTGTCACACGGCAAAACCAGTCATAGAATGGGACCGACGCCCATGCCAGACCACCCATCAGGAAAACAACTGTCACGGTCTGTGCCAAGGTCCGTTTCGGGCCTTGCAGGTTGGGGAAAAGTGTCATTCGCCTGCTCCTTCTTCTGGAACGAGTTGCGGGCGTGCCACGTGGTCGAACCTTTCGAATTTCGAGGCATCACCCAGTTGCAGGACTTTCACCACTGTCAGGCCAAAAACAATGGCAATGAAGCCGATCAGGATGATCCCGACCCCGTAGTTGCGCCCTTTACGCCGCTCGTGCAGCTCATGTTCGACGTCCATGCCCATTACCAGCCACCAATCCCGTAGAGCCGCAGCGCAGCCTCAACCAAGAGTGCGCCGAAATGTGCAAAGAGGTAATAGAGTGAGACTTTGAAGACCTTGATTTCGGTCCGGTGCTTGTCCGCTTCGCAAGCTTCGTCGTCACGCCGCCAGATATCGTACGCCCCTTTGAGGAACCAAGCGTTAAAGAAGACGGCGACGGCCAGATAGAACGGCCCACCAATGGATGTGAAGGCAAGCCCTATAGCGACCGGCACCAGCAGGAGCGTGTAGACAAGCACATGCTTGCGGGTGCTGTCGCGCCCGTGTGTTTCTGTCAGCATCGGGATGCCCGCATTGCCATAGTCAGACTTCACAAAAAGCGCGAGCGCCCAGAAATGTGGTGGCGTCCACATGAAAATAAGTCCGAACATGAGAACGCTTTCGATCGTCACGGTGCCGGTCGCAACCGCCCAGCCGATCATCGGAGGAAACGCCCCGGCAGCCCCACCGATCACGATATTCTGCGGGGTCGAGCGCTTGAGCAGCATCGAATAGATGACCGCGTAAAAGAAGATCGTGAAGGCCAGCAGGAAGGCGGACAAGAAATTTGTCGCCAACGCCAACAGCACGATCGAGAAACCTGAAAGCGCCAGACCGATGCCCAGAGCCTCGCCTGGTTGCACACGACCAGATGGGATTGGGCGACCTGACGTCCGCTTCATCTGCTGGTCAATATCGGCGTCCCACCACATGTTTAGCGCGCCTGATGCCCCTGCCCCTACTGCGATGCACAGGATCGCAACAAACCCGATAAAGGGATGCACCGGCACGGGTGCAACAAGCAAACCCACAAGTGCCGTAAACACCACAAGTGACATCACACGTGGTTTCAGCAGGGCAAAGTAATCGCCCATGCTTGCTTCGTAGCTTCGTTCTGTCGCGCTAATGTCGCTCATTTTTGACCTGAC
>CAYLMZ010000083.1:0-7968 GCA_964385035.1 uncultured Loktanella sp. | reverse complement strand
ACCGGCACGACGACAGCAGTGTCCGTTGCCAGAAGGAACGCATCATCGTCATAGCCATACTCGGCCAGTTCATCACGCTGGAGCATGTAGCTTTCAAAGCCGAAATCATGATCGACATACTCATAGCCCCAGAACCACTGGTAGCCAGTGACCTTGATTGTGATGTCAGCCTCTGGAATTTCCTGCTGCTTGAACAGCACAGGCAGAGAGAACGCACCGATAAACACGAGGATCACGACCGGCACCACAGTCCATGCGATTTCCAGCGGGCTATTGTGTGTGAATGTTGCAGGCTCAGGGTTGCGCTTGCGGTTGTAGCGGATGATGACCCAAGCCATCAGCGCTGTCACAAAGAGCGTAATCGCCGTGATGATGATCAGCAGCATGTTGTCGAGCTAAACCACGTCGCGCGCGAGTTCTGTTGCCGATGGCTGGAACCCTGTGCCGCGAGGAACGGGCGCACCGACGACCTCAAGCTCTTGATTTACTTCTTGCGCCATTGCCGCTGTGCCGGACAGCACAACGCCTGCGGTCGCCATGAATGAAGCCACGTAAGTGTTCAAACGCATATCTTACCCTTATCTCCGTGCATCTTTGCGATGCTTTTCCCTGGCCATTCCGCAATTGGGTCTAAACGGAATCCCATTGTATTCGGCGCCCCGTGTCCCATATCCTGATCAACAACTCAAGAACTGCTATTGCGTCAAACGGACGCTTTGGACAGAAATCTCACCCTGACCGAGGAAAATCACATGTCAGCTGACCCGTTCCGCCCCTTCGAGACGAATCTGGATCAGGATCAGGCCCTGGGAATGCTTCGCGATGCGGTCGCAGGCGCCGATGATGGCGAGCTTTTCCTTGAGCGTCGCAAGTCTGAGGTCATTGCTTTTGACGACGGTCGAATCAAAACCGCCAGTTTTGATGCCTCAGAAGGGTTTGGCCTGCGCGCCGTGCGCGGCGAGACAGCGGGGTATGCCCACTCAACAACAATCGACGAACACGCGCTCAAGCGCGCCGTTGCAACCGCCCGTCTTGCCGTCGGTGATGGCGGTGGCACCTTGGCAACTGCCCCTGCTGGGACGAACAAGAAGCTCTATTCGGACGAAGACCCGATGTTGCAGGCCACGTTTCCGGCCAAGATCGATTTGCTCAAAGAGATCGACGCCTTCGCCCGCGCCTTGGACCCGCGTGTGGTGCAAGTGTCAGCCACTGTTGCAGCCTCTTTGCAAGAAGTCGTGATCCTGCGTCCCGAAGGCACGCTAGTGACCGATGTTCGCCCCATGTCGCGACTAAACATCAGCGTGATCGTCGAAGAGAACGGGCGTCGCGAAAGCGGCGGCACAGGCGGCGGGGGCCGTGCTGGCCTGATCGGGCTGATTGGCCGTGATCATTGGGAGCCTGTGGCCCGCGAAGCTTTGCGCATTGCCTTGGTCAATCTTGATGCAGAGCCCGCCCCCGCAGGCGTCATGGATGTTGTGCTCGGCCCAGGCTGGCCTGGCATCCTGCTGCATGAAGCGATTGGCCATGGGCTTGAAGGTGATTTCAACCGCAAGGGCTCTAGCGCTTTTGCGGGGCTGATGGGCCAGCAGATTGCAGCAAAAGGTGTGACAGTGCTGGATGATGGCACGATCCCTGACCGGCGCGGCTCGATCACGGTCGATGATGAAGGCACGCCAAGCGGGAAGAACACGCTGATCGAAAACGGTGTTCTGGTCGGCTATATGCAGGACCGTCAGAATGCGCGTCTGATGGGTGTCGCCCCCACTGGCAACGGCCGCCGCGAGAGCTTTGCCCATGCGCCGATGCCGCGCATGACGAATACATATATGTTGTCAGGTGATGCGGCCCCTGCGGATTTGGTCGCTGATCTCAAGGACGGGATATATGCTGTTGGTTTTGGTGGTGGCCAAGTCGATATCACAAACGGCAAATTCGTCTTTTCTTGCACCGAGGCCTATCGGGTAAAAAATGGAGTCGTCGGTGCGCCCGTAAAGGGTGCAACACTCATCGGAGACGGGGCAACGGCGCTGAAACAAATCCGCGGAATTGGCAACGACATGGCCCTAGACCCCGGTATTGGTAATTGTGGCAAGGCAGGTCAGTGGGTTCCGGTTGGTGTTGGTCAACCAAGCCTCATGATCGGCGGCCTGACTGTGGGTGGCGCTGCCGCATGATTTTCCAAAAATTTTCGCCCTCGTGTTCAGGGTTCATTAACTAAGCAATCCTAAGTCTGGTGACGCAATAGTGCGGAGCCATCATGGATGACTGGGAACGAGAATTCTTCCGACCACCCCCCACCCCTACCCACTGCGGAAGAGGATACAGTTGACCGGCTTCGCCTATTGCGCTCTCGGCGGGTCGGCATAGCGACCTATCGGCGCCTTCTGAAGGAACATGCAACGCCGCAAGCCGCACTGGCCGCCTTGCCGCGCATTGCGAAAGAAGCAGGTGTCAAAGACTACGCCATTTGCTCTCGTGCGGAGGTAGTGTCAGAGATGCGCGCCGCGCGCAGTGCCGGGGCCTTTCTCGTGGCCGAAAACACTCCGGCTTATCCCGCGGCCTTGATGGATATCGGTGACGCCCCTCCGCTCTTTTGGGCCATAGGCGATTTGGCGCTCTTGCAGCGCCCCATGATTGCAATGGTGGGTGCGCGCAATGCCTCTTCATTGGGCCTGCGGATGGCGCGGCGGCTTGCACAGGATCTTGTAGATGCAGGGTTTGTGATTGTCTCGGGACTGGCGCGTGGCGTGGACAGGGCTGCCCATGAGGGCGCGCTGGCGGGCGGCACAGTTGCTGTGCAGGCAGGTGGCGTTGATGTCATCTATCCCACTGAGAACTCTGCGCTGGCCAAAGACATTGCCCTTAAAGGCTTGCGGCTCTCGGAAATGCCCATGGGCATGGCGCCACAGGCGCGTCATTTCCCAGCGCGTAACCGGATTATTTCCGGTCTCGCACGGGCTGTCATCGTCGTCGAAGCCGCTGCGAAATCAGGCAGTCTGATCACAGCACGCAACGCGCTTGATCAGGGTCGAGAGGTTCTGGCCGTGCCGGGACATCCGTTTGATGCACGCGCGTGGGGCTGCAACATGCTGTTACGTGACGGGGCTGTTTTGGTTCGTGACGCGGATGACGTCATGGAGGTGGTGGGTCCTGCGGAGGCCGGCATTGCGCCCGCTGCACCCAAAGTTGCCCCTGCTCCCAAGCGCAAGCTTCGCGAAGCGGCACGCCTGCACCGCCAGATTTTGGATCGATTGGGCCCATCACCCGTTGCAGAAGATCAGCTGCTGCGCGACGTGCAGGCTTGCGCCAACGAGGCCGCACCAGTTCTGGTTGATCTCGAACTTGAAGGCAAAATCACCCGATCTGCCGGCGGAATGCTAGCGAAACCTGCCTGAAAACACACCATGATTGGGGGTAGAGATTTCCTTGCATTGACAATCCTATGGCAGACACCACATCTTGCGCGACTTAGACCGTAGCCATTTTCGCAAAGGATTCTTATGCCCGTCGTTGTTGTCGAGTCCCCGGCTAAAGCCAAGAAAATCAATAGCTATCTGGGCAAAGACTTCACAGTTTTAGCGTCTTACGGGCATGTGCGCGACCTGCCACCAAAAGACGGTTCGGTGCTGCCTGACGAAGATTTCGACATGAAATGGGAGATCGCGTCGGACAGCAAAAAACACATCAAAGCAATCGTTGATGCGCTGAAAGAAGACCCTGTCTTGATCCTCGCCACTGACCCCGACCGCGAGGGCGAGGCGATTTCCTGGCACCTGACCGAGGCACTTACCGCCAAAAAGGCGATCAAGAAAGATACCCCAGTCAGCCGCGTCGTATTCAATGCGATCACAAAATCCGCAGTAACCGAAGCGATGGCAAACCCGCGTCAGGTCGATGCTCCGTTGGTCGAGGCATATCTGGCCCGCCGCGCATTGGATTATCTGGTCGGCTTTAACCTGTCCCCCGTTTTGTGGCGCAAATTGCCCGGCGCGAAGTCGGCTGGCCGCGTGCAGTCGGTTTGCCTACGCCTGATTGTGGAGCGCGAGATGGAGATTGAGGCATTCCGCGCCCGTGAATACTGGACGGTCAAGGCGCTGCTGCAAAGCCCGCGCGGTCAGACGTTCGAGGCCCGCTTGACGACTTTGGCGGGCAAGAAACTTGATAAATTCGATCTGGCCAACACAACGCAGGCCGAGATGGCAGTGCAGGCGATCAATTCACGTGACTTGGTCGTGAAATCGGTTGAAGCAAAACCTGCCACACGCAACCCTTCCCCGCCCTTCATGACATCGACATTGCAACAAGAGGCTAGCCGCAAGTTTGGGATGGGCGCAAAACAAACCATGAGCGTGGCCCAGCGTCTCTATGAGGCCGGCTTGATCACCTACATGCGGACAGACGGCATTGATATGGCACCCGAAGCTGTTGCCGGTGCCCGCGATGCGATCAAGGACAAGTTCGGCGCCAACTATCTGCCCGACCAACCGCGTATCTATAAAAACAAGGCTAAGAACGCCCAAGAAGCGCATGAATGTATCCGCCCCACGGAAATGTCCGTCAGCACCGAGGACGCCAAGATTGCCGATAGCGATCAGCGCAAGCTTTATGATCTGATCTACAAACGCACCATGGCCAGCCAGATGGCTGCCGCCCGGCTAGAGCGCACGGTCGTTGATATCACCAGCGCCGATGAACAGGTCGTCTTGCGCGCCAATGGTCAGGTCATGGTCTTTGACGGCTTTATCGCGATCTATGAAGAGGGCAAGGACGACAGCGTTGTTGATGACGACGACAAACGTCTGCCGCAACTGACCGAAGGCGAAGCGGCCGAGAAAAAGTCGGTTGATCCCGAACAGCACTTTACCCAACCACCACCCCGCTACACCGAAGCCACGCTGGTCAAACGGATGGAAGAGCTCGGGATTGGTCGCCCCTCTACCTACGCTTCGATCGTGACCACGATTCAGGATCGCGGCTACGTCGAGAAAGAGAAAAACCGTCTGATCCCGCAAGACAAGGGGCGGTTGGTAACGGCCTTTTTGACGAATTATTTCCGCAAATACGTGGGCTATGACTTTACCGCTGATCTGGAGAACCAACTGGATGAGGTCAGCGCGGGCGATGCTGATTATAAGGCCGTATTGAACCAGTTCTGGCGTGATTTCTCGGCTGCGATTGCCGAAACCGCTGATCTGCGCATCACTGAAGTTCTCGAGAAAATCAACGAGGTTCTTGAGCCGCATCTGTTCCCGCCCACCGAGGATGGCAGTGACCCCCGCCTGTGCCCCAACTGCGGCAACGGCCGATTGTCGATGCGCACAGCCCGTTCGGGTGGTGCCTTCATCGGCTGTTCGAACTACCCCGAGTGTCGCTATACCCGTCCCTTCGGTCCACCCGATCCTGAAGCCGAAGCCTCGGCCATCCCCCCGGATGGCAAGTTGCTAGGGCATGATCAGGGCGATGAAATCCGTATTTTCAAAGGCCGGTTTGGTCCTTACGCCCAGCGTGGTCAGGTCACTGAAGAGAACAAGAAACCCCCGCGTCAGGGCATCCCTGCCGATTGGGAACCTGAAGAGGTGACGCTGGAACAAGCGCTCATGTTGCTTGAATTGCCGCGCGAGATTGGCCCGCATCCTGAGGATGGGGTGACTGTCTGGG
The DNA here is from genome assembly GCA_964385035.1 of uncultured Loktanella sp. Classification (GTDB taxonomy): domain Bacteria; phylum Pseudomonadota; class Alphaproteobacteria; order Rhodobacterales; family Rhodobacteraceae; genus Yoonia. The sequence goes on along the minus strand of CAYLMZ010000083.1, from coordinate 2,310 downwards.
CGAACATCGGTCGCTATGGTCCCTACCTCAAACATGCGGAAAGCACGTCCCATCGGGGTGGCACCAATGCCAACCTTGAAAGCATTGATGAGGTCTGGACCGTTGGCATGAATCGCGCTGTCCAACTTTTGGCGGAAAAGGTCGCCTCACGCGGGCGTCGCGGTGCAGCCGCTGTGCCAATTCGCGAGCTAGGTGAACATCCCGAGGCCGGTGGCCCGGTCAATATCTATGACGGCAAATACGGGCCATATGTGAAGTGGGAAAAAATTAACGCGACGATCCCTGATACCGTTGAACCGTCCGATCTGACCATGGCGCAAGCTGTTGATCTGATTGATGAGCGTGCGGCCAAGTCCGGCAAGAAGGTCACCAAGAAAAAGGCCCCTGCCAAAAAGACTGCCGCCAAGAAAAAGCCAGCCGCAAAAAAGAAGACGACAAAGAAATAATGTCAGCCGCGTTCACGTTCGAGCGCGGTGACCCTTTCTGTGACTTTGCCCAGTAGTGTGATCAACTGGTCCTGTTCGTCCTCATCCATGGCGGACAGGAAGAGCGCCATGTTGCTCAGATCTTGCTGGTAGATTGTTTCGGCCAGCGCCTGCCCTGCGTCGGTTAGGGTCAACGACACCGCCCGCCCGTCGTCGGGGTGTTTGGCTTTTTTTACCAACCCTTTTTGCACCAACCGCGCGATCACGCTGCTTGTCGTTGTGGGTACGACGCCAAGATAGTCGGTGAGCGTGCTGGCCCGCACGCCCGGGTTCTCGCGCAAAAGCCCAAGCGTCTGAAAATCATGAGGATTGTACCGTGTAGCATGCTGATAGGCACGCGGAGTCCGCTCGCTGATCAGCATCACCCGCATCAGCGTGCCTACAAGTTGGCGAAGATGATCTGCCTTTGACATGCCTTTTCGTGCCTCAAAGGGCTTGAACCATCAAGCGCCGTTTCTATTTAATACGATATTCGTAATAAATGGAGATACCAATGACCCGATCCCGTCTTTCGATCAGCGCTCTGTTTGTCGCTGTCACGGCACTCTTTGCGACCCCCTCTCTGGCGCAGGATGTCCCACCAGCCCCCGAACTCGCGCAAGAGGGCCAGTACCAATCCAATATCCTGTCGGTTGCATTCGATGCGCCTTTGCCGGTGGTCCGCGCCTTTATGGATGCCCGCCCCCTGACCGATTTCCTTGAGCCTTCTGGCCGCGTTCCACAAATTGTGGGTATCGAAGTCATCGAAGGGGAATGGGGGCAGATCCCCTCGCTGCGCCGGGTTGATCTTGAGGGCGGCTATCACGTCCACGAACGTGTCCTTAGCAATGATCAAGACGAATTCACCTATCAGATATGGGACATTACGGCCCCATCCGGTCGTTTCATCGACCACATCTATGGTGAACTCCGCCTTGCAGAAGCTGATGGACAAACAACGTTGACTTGGGCCTACAATATCCGCGCCAGCATCTTCTTTGCGCGGCCGTTTATTCGCAATTATCTGGATGATGACTTCAAACCGTTTATGACGAAGGGTCTGAACGGGTTCGCTGCCGCCTTTGTGCAAGCGCAGGACTCTTAGATAGTTGGCAGCGCTGCTGCGGCTGCAAAGGCACTGCCGCAGCGCAGCAATTCATTGACTCTCCGGCGACCCAACGTCACAAATTGCGCCAAAGCAGCAGGAGAGCACTTGCATGAAGAAGATTTACCCCAACGCCGCCGCAGCCCTTGATGGGCTTTTGCATGACGGCATGTTCATCGCTGCGGGCGGTTTTGGCCTTTGTGGCATTCCGGAATTGTTGTTGGACGCGATCAAAGAGGCCGGAACGAAGGACCTGACTTTTGCATCCAACAACGCGGGCGTCGATGATTTCGGGATCGGCATCTTGTTGCAGACCCGTCAGGTCAAAAAGATGATCAGCTCTTACGTTGGCGAAAATGCAGAGTTCATGCGTCAGTATCTGAGCGGTGAGTTGGAGTTGGAGTTTAACCCCCAAGGCACGTTGGCTGAACGGATGCGCGCTGGTGGCTGCGGTATCCCGGGCTTTTACACAAAGACTGGTGTTGGCACCGTGATTGCCGAAGGCAAAGAGCACAAGGACTTCGATGGCGAAACATACATCATGGAGCGCGGCATCTTTGCCGACCTTTCTATCGTCAAAGCCTGGAAAGCCGACGAAACGGGCAACTTGGTCTTCCGCAAGACAGCCCGCAACTTTAACCCGCCTGCGGCCATGTGCGGCAAGATCTGTGTGGTTGAGGTCGAAGAGAACGTCCCCACAGGATCGCTTGACCCCGATCACATCCACCTGCCGGGCATCTA
>CAYLMZ010000082.1:0-10609 GCA_964385035.1 uncultured Loktanella sp. | reverse complement strand
ACGGGCGTTGCGGCCCTGTCACGCGGCGCTGTGGCGTAAGCAAAGCAAACGCGCCGGCCCCAAGAGGCAGGACCGGCGCAAATTCTTTTTTAGGAAGGCAGGACACCTGCCTCAACACCCGCTGCGATCTCGTCGGCATCCAGCAGACCGTCGCCCGAGACATCAAGTGCTGTGAAGTCATCTTCGGTCATGGTGGGCATGACCGCCTGAAGCTCTGGGTAGCTGTACATACCATCACCATTGATATCGATAGCTGCATCTTGAGCAAGCACAGGCGTGGCCGCCAAAGCAATCACGGCGAGAGACAGTTTCTTAGACATTTTCGTTCTCCTATCAGGACATGACGAGGCGATTGTCGCCCCCGAAGAAACAGTTAAGGATGCATTTACAAACACACCACATCAGCCGCCCTCACCCCAGAAATGTGGCATCAGACTGCCATTTTCAAGCTTTGCCATCAGCAACAAAACGCAAGAAAACTTGGGGTTGTGGTGCATCGGCAAGCTTTGACCGACGCTTTTCGCAGCCGTTAGCAAGATGTGGCGCAGAACCGGCCCTGTTGATGTCGTTGTCAGAAAAGTCTCGGTCGCTGTGAAACCGCTCTTCCTGCGCAGTTCATGTTACCCTGACCCAACAAACATGAGGTTTCGCCATGGCCAAAGACATCTCTTCTCAGACGCTCGACGCGGTGCGCCGCCCTGTGGAAAGCGCGAATGGATTGCCGAACGCTCATTATATTGACCCCGATATTTTCGAGACCGAAAAGCACGCGGTCTTGTTCTCAAGTTGGGCGGGCCTCGCAGTTGCCGCAGATGTCCCCGAGAGTGGCGACGCCAAACCGATCACATTTCTCGGCATGCCTCTGTTGCTTGTGCGTGACCGGCATGGGGCCGTGCGCGTTTTCCAGAACATTTGCCGTCACCGTGGCATGATCCTCGTCGAGGAACCCCGCAAGATCGAAGGTGCGATCCGCTGCCCCTATCATTCATGGTGCTACGGCACAGATGGCCGTTTGGTCAGTACACCGCATGTAGGCGGCCCAGGGCACAACACACATGACGCGATCGTCAAAGACGACCTCGGCCTGATTGAAGTCCGCAGCCACATCTGGTTCGGCACGGTCTTTATCAACATCGATGGCAAGGCCCCACCTTTCGAAGAGGTACACGCCGATCTGATCGCCCGCTGGTCCGACTTCGAGCAACCGATGTATCACGGTGGCAATGACAGCAAGTTCACCTTGGAGGTCAAAACCAACTGGAAACTGGCCGTCGAGAATTATTGCGAGAGCTATCACCTGCCTTGGGTACATCCCGGATTGAACAGCTATTCCCGGCTTGAGGACCACTACAACATCACCGAACAGGGAAAGTACTCCGGCCAAGGCACGCTGGTGTACCAGCAGTTGAAAGGTGACGATGGCGCGGTTTTTCCTGATTTTGCAGGTCTTGACGACAAATGGACCAGCGGCGGCGAATACATCACCGTTTATCCCAACGTCCTGCTTGGCGTGCAGCGGGACCATACGTTCGTGATTGTGCTTGAACCGCAAACACATGAACAAACCCATGAGCATATCCATCTCTATTATGCAGCATCCCAGACAGACGATGCCCTGCGGGCCAAGAATGCGGCCCAATGGAAAGTCGTCTTTGAAGAAGACATCTTTGTTGTCGAAGGCATGCAGCGCGGGCGATATGCCCCGGGCTTTGACGGTGGCCGCTTTAGCCCCGCGATGGATGGTCCCACCCACTGCTTTCATCATTGGGTTGCCGGCAAATTGAACGCCTATCTGTCGGCCTGATGGCGACGTTGCAGGATCGGTTGCTGGATGCGCATGCGCGCGATGCGCGCCACGAACTGGTCGACCTCTATACGGAGGCCGCCGACCAGACAGCAGATGTTGATGCAGCCTGTTTCTATCTGACACATGCCTATGTCTTTGGATTGGAGATGGATCACCCCAGCGTCCCAGCCCTTCATGCGCGTCTCAAGGCACATCGTCGCGTCTGACCCCTTGCCCTCCCGCTGTTGCCACTCCACCTTAGGCGGGAAACGACAAGGGCAAACCAATGGCACCGCGCAAGATCATCATCGACACTGACCCCGGCCAAGACGACGCGGTTGCGATCTTGCTCGCACTTGCTTCGCCCGAAGACCTCGACGTCTTGGGGATCACGGCCGTTGCGGGCAACGTTCCCCTGCCCCTAACTGAAAAGAACGCGCGGATCGTCTGCGAACTGGCAGGCAAGCCGGAGATGAAGGTTTTTGCAGGCTGCGACGCGCCGCTGAAACGCAAGTTGGTCACCGCAGAGCATGTTCATGGCAAAACCGGCCTTGATGGCCCGCCGATGGCTGATCCCACAATGACCTTGCAGGATCAGCATGCGGTCGATTTCATCATCGACACATTGCGGAATGAACCTGCAGGCACAGTCACCCTTTGCCCTGTCGGGCCGCTCACGAATATCGCCACGGCCTTTGAACGCGCACCTGACATCATCGAACGCGTGCAGGAGATCGTTTTGATGGGCGGGGCCTATTTTGCGGTGGGCAACATCACCCCAGCGGCTGAATTCAACATTTATGTTGACCCAGAAGCCGCCAAAATCGTCTTTGACTCTGGCGTCCCACTTGTCGTGATGCCGCTGGATGTCACCCACAAAGCCTTGACCACAAAGCCGCGCATCGATGCCTTTCGTGCCATGGGCACAAAGGTGGGCGATATGGTTGCCGCTTGGACCGACTTTTTTGAACGTTTCGACATGGAGAAATACGGCTCTGAGGGGGCGCCGTTGCACGATCCCTGCACAATCGCCTATCTGATCAAACCAGAACTTTTCTCTGGCCGTTTTATCAACGTCGAGATCGAAACCCAAAGTGAGTTGACCCTTGGGATGACCGTCGCGGACTGGTGGCGCGTCTCTGGCCGTGAAGCCAATGCGATGTTCATGGGCGATATCGATGCAGAAGGGTTCTATGCGCTTTTGGCCAACAGACTGGCGCGCCTGTGATGCAAATCCCGTTCGACAACACTTATGTCCAACTGCCTGCGCAAATGTTCACAGCGCAAATGCCGACGCCGGTCAGGGATCCAAAGGTCTTTGCCATCAACACCGACCTTGGCGCAATGCTTGGCATTCCAAGCGCTGATCTGACATCGCCAGAGGCCGCAGCGGTGTTTTCAGGCAATCATATCCCCGATGGGGCCGCGCCGATTGCACAGCTTTATGCAGGGCATCAGTTCGGCCATTGGAACCCCCAGCTTGGCGACGGGCGGGCCATTCTGCTGGGCGAGGTTATCGGGACCGATGGTATCCGCCGTGACATCCAGTTGAAGGGATCGGGGCGCACCCCCTATTCACGCAGTGGCGACGGGCGCGCATGGCTGGGGCCAGTGATGCGCGAGTATCTGGTCAGTGAAGCCATGCATGCCTTGGGCGTGCCGACCACGCGGGCGCTCGCCGCTGTCACCACAGGCGAGCCTGTATTGCGCGAAGAGGTCCTGCCCGGAGCAGTCATCACCCGTGTTGCACAAAGCCACATTCGGGTGGGCACCTTTCAGGTGCTGGCCGCCCGTGGAGATTTGCAGGCCCTGCAAGCCCTCACCGATCACGTCATTGACCGTCATTACCCGGAGGCCAGCGGCCCGGCAGAGCTGCTTGATGCGGTCATCGCGCGCTATGCCGACCTGATCGCGAAATGGATGGGGCTCGGTTTCATTCATGGGGTGATGAACACTGACAACGTCTCGATCGCTGGTGAGACGATCGATTACGGGCCTTGCGCCTTCATGGATGCCTATCATCCCCAGACCGTATTTTCCGCCATCGACCAGCAAGGGCGCTATGCCTATGCCAACCAACCCGGCATCGGCGCATGGAACATGGCACAATTCGCGACGGCCCTTATTCCGCTTATGGCCGATCGCGACAAGGCGATCACGGACTTCACCGCAGCCGTGCACCGGATGCCCGACCTTTACGATGCCGCTTGGCTCAAGGTGTTTGGCGCAAAGCTTGGCATTGCGAGCCCGACCGAGGACACGCGCAGCCTGATCACGGACCTTCTGGCGCTCATGGAAACGGACGGTGCGGACTTTACAAATACTTTTGCGGCTCTTGGCACAGATGGCGCGCGCGACCAATTCCTTGATCGCGCGGCCTTTGATGCATGGGAAACGGCGTGGCAAGCCATGTCACCAGACAGCACCTTGATGGCGGCAAGCAACCCGCAGATTATTCCCCGCAACCATCACGTCGAAGCGGCGATCACAGCAGGTCGTGAAGGCAACTTTGCGCCGTTTGAGGCGATGCTGGCGGCTGTAACAGCCCCGTTTGCACCGCTCAACGACTCAACCAAAGCTTACGCAAAGGCCCCAACACAAAATGAGCGTGTCACGCGGACGTTCTGCGGGACCTGACAGGGCGATTGATCAACACGATCCCTGCGGCAACAAGGATCAACGCCACGATCAGGCTTGGCCCGACCTCTTCGCCCAACATCAGCCAGCCCAGGCCCACTGCCAAGACCGGTGACAAAAAGCTGAAAGACGCGACCCCGGACGCGGGATAGATCGACAACAACCACAGCCAGAAAATGAACCCCGCGCTGACCACCACGATAATCTGAAAGGCAAGCCCAGCAAGATGAACAGGTGCCAGGTCACGGACGAATGGGCCAAAAAAGAAAGCCGCCCCAAGCAGAAGCGGCGCCGAAACGCCGACCTGCCACATGAGTTGAATTTCCGGGCGGACATGACGCAGCGAAGAGGCCTTGGCCAGCATGGCTGTCACCGCCCATCCGATTGCGGCCCCCAAAGCCGCCAGATCACCCCAGACGCTGCCCGCGTTGTCACCGCGCGTCAGAATGGCAACGCCGACACCGACAACAGCAAGGCTCAACCCTAGCGCTTTCAATGGTGTGATCTTGTCATCAGGCAAAATGAAATGAGCCATCACGGCCAGCCAGACAGGCATTGAATAGAAAATCACACTCGCGCGACTAACGGCCGTCAGGTCCAACGCCACAAAGAGGCAGAGAAACTCAAAGGCGAAAACACCGCCCATGGCAAACCCTGCCATGCGAGTGCCTTTTGTGAACTTCAGCGGGATGCCGCGCCATTTCAGCCAAAGCCAAATGCAAACCACAGCCCCCGCAGACCGTAGTCCGGCAAAAAAGACAGGCTGCAACCCGCCATTGGTGACTTTGATCACAACCTGATTGAAGGCGAGCAACAGCGCGAACCCCGTCAGGGCCACAGCACCAAAAAGATCAATCTGAGACTTCTTTTCCATTGGCGTGACAAGAGGCGCGCCGCTAGCCCAAGTCAACCACGCCGCTTATCATTTTGCCAAAAATACTCCCGCCGGAGGCTCCAACCTTTGCAGCACGCGCGCTCTGCTTAGTTGCCGAGCTTCCACTCGCCATCAGGCCAAAACGCGTGAAACGCAAAAGCGAACATCACATCATGGGCCAGATCATTGCCTTGCGCATCACGCACGCGGATATTTCCCACGTCACGACCGTCACCAATGCGGGCGGTATCAAGAGCGGACGCCTGCCCCGCAGTCCAGGTAAACGTGACCCCATCTTCAACCAATTCGCCAGCTTCGGCCAGTCGGGTCAGCGGCCAGGCGCTGTCCTCAACCCGCACGACCCGGGCGAGCGCTGGAATGTCATGCGGCGGCATTTCACCGGAATAGAGGAATGGACGATGAGAGCTGTCATAGCGCACGTAAGGGTTGGCCCCGTAATTGCGCGGATAGTTCGGTTGCTCCATCACCAGCCCGTCGGGGTTGCGTGCCAAAAAGACCTCCCAGCTTTCCATCCAGCTTGGCAAGGTCTCCAGTTCAGTCCCATTGAGATCACCTACAACCGCTTCCCCGATGGCCTGTTGCCACCAGCTTTCGGTTTCGCGGTCATACATGATCATGTCCGAGTTACGCAGTTTGCCCGAAACGCCAAAGGACAAGACCCCTTGCGCAACCCGCCGGTCAAAGGTGATGCCAGAGTTGCAAAGGGGGCAGAAAGTCACCGCAACCGGAATATCTCCCACCTGATCGTTCACAATCTCATGCCACGTCAGATAGCGGATCGGATAGGCCCGCGGTGTCTCTCCCTCAATCTCGAGGGTGATCACTGGTTCCAACGGCAAAAGCCCCGTTTTGTCCGAGGCCGCAGCAAAGGTCGGATCATCAAGCGCCGGGATGCCATCCTTGGGTGGACCGCCCGACATGATTTCCACCCAACGCGCGATGCTGGTGTTCTCGAAATCCGTGTTGGGCCATTCAAACGCCCAGAACTCTGGGCTGGCCAAGGCCATGGAGGCCGAGGTGCAAAAGGCTGCAATGGTGGGGATCAGACGCATGGGACACTCCTTAATTACTGTCAGAGTGTCGCAGGTCCGATGGTCTGCCTAGCCCCCACACGCGGATGTGAGGGCTGGGCAGGTTTTTGTTACTCTGTCACGCGGACGGCGGCCATCATGTCAGGACGACCAATGACAGCGCCATTGGCGCCTGTGCCGCGCTTGATTGCATCAACGATGTCCATGCCTTCTGTGACTTCACCAACGACGGTGTACTGGCCATTCAAAAAGTAACCAGGCTCGAACATGATGAAAAACTGGCTATTGGCCGAATTCGGGTTTTGCGCCCGTGCCATGCCCACAACACCACGCTCAAATGGTACTTCAGAGAATTCCGCTGGTAGATCCGCATATTCAGAACCACCCGTTCCCGCACGGGTCATGTCCATGCCCATCACACCATTTTCCACGTCACCCGTTTGCGCCATGAAGCCATCAATCACACGGTGAAAGACAACATTGTCATAGCTGCCATCTGCGGCAATCTTGGTGATCTGTTCCACGTGCAGCGGTGCCACCTCTTCGAAGAGATCAATGACGATCGTGCCGTTGGCCTCGCCTTCGATGTCGATTTCAAGGCCAGTGGCAAGTGCCGGTGACGCCAGAAGTGCGAATACAGCAGCGAACTTATACATCTGCGGCCACTTTCACGCTGATCATACGGTCAGGGTTCATTGGCGGCTCGCCACGTGTGATCGCATCAACGTGTTCCATGCCGGAAATGACCTGCCCGTAGACGGTATATTGCCCGTTGAGAAAGTCATTGTCTTTGAAGTTGATGAAGAACTGGCTGTTTGCCGAATTCGGATTTGCAGAACGCGCCGCACCCAGCGATCCGCGGGAGTGCGGGATCTTCGAAAACTCAGCAGGCAAATCAGGCAGGTCGGACCCACCCGTGCCAGCACGGCCAATGTTGAACCCGTCTTCCATGTTGCCATGCGCCACGTCACCCGTTTGGGCCATAAAGCCATCGATCACGCGGTGAAAACACACATTGTCGTATTTACCGGCGCGGGCCAGTTCCTTCATCCGTGCAGAATGCTCTGGCGCGATATCAGGCATCAGTTGGATGACAACATCGCCATCCTTCAGTGTCATGATGATTGTGTTTTCGGGATCTGTGATTTCGGCCATCGGGCGCTCCTGCTAAGGTATGTTTGCGCAAAGACATATGGTGCATTGCACCGATTGCCAAGGCAGTCCGGTTGACGCACGGCGCTGATTGGCGCAAGGGGACGGCAGACAGCATTTACGACAGGGAACTAACGATGGCTTGGAAAACACTTGATGATATGGATTTCGCTGGCAAGCGCGCTCTGGTGCGCGTTGATATCAATGTTCCTGTCGAAAACGGTGAGGTGACCGACACCACCCGGATCGAACGCATTTGTGACACCGTCTACGACATTCAGGACAAGGGCGGCAAAGTGATCCTGATGGCCCACTTCGGTCGTCCGAAAGGGAAAGTTGTCCCTGAGATGTCGCTTGAGATCATCGCTCCTACCGTTGCTGATGTGCTTGGCGTGCCCGTCACATGGGCCAATTCCGACTACCGCGAAGCCGTCAAGGACATGGAAGGCGACGAGGTTCTGCTTTTGGAGAACCTGCGCTTCAATCCCGGCGAAGAGACGAACGACGAAGCCTTTGCCAAGCGTCTGGCGAGTCTTGGCGACATCTATGTCAACGATGCCTTCTCTGCCGCGCACCGCGCCCATGCCAGCACGGAAGCCATCGCGCGCTTGCTGCCTGCCTGTGCGGGTCGGTTGATGGCCGAAGAGCTTGGCGCGTTGGAAAAAGCGCTCGGGACGCCTGACAGGCCTGTCGTTGCTGTTGTAGGCGGTGCCAAGGTTTCAACGAAACTCGATCTTTTGGGCAACCTTGTGGGCAAAGTCGATCATCTGGTGATCGGTGGCGGGATGGCGAACACCTTTCTTGCAGCCCAAGGGATCGATGTTGGCAAATCGCTATGTGAACATGACCTTGCCGCAACCGCGCGCGATATTCTTGACAAGGCGCAGGCTGCGGGATGCGAGATCATCCTGCCCCGCGACATCGTTGTGGCCCGCGAATTCAAAGCCGATGCCGCAAACGAAACCGTCGCACCCGACGCATGCCCGGCCGACGCCATGATCCTTGATGCGGGTCCTGCAACTGTTGCCTATATCAGTGATGTTCTGGAGAGCGCCAAGACACTGGTCTGGAACGGACCCTTGGGTGCGTTTGAGATCGCCCCATTTGATGCAGCGACAAATGCAGCCGCTGCGAAGGCCGCAAGTCTGTCCAAAGCAGGTCAGCTGATTTCCGTTGCGGGCGGAGGCGATACAGTCGCAGCCCTCAATCAAGCGGGCGCTGCTGCTGACTTTACCTATATTTCGACAGCAGGTGGCGCCTTTCTTGAATGGATGGAAGGCAAGACATTGCCCGGTGTTGCTGCGTTGAATCAGGGCTGATCGGGGCGCTGCCCCCGGCCCTGTTCAGGGCCTCCCCCGAGGTATTTTCAAACATAGGAAGACCGATGACGGCTCTGTATTGCCGACGTTTGCGATAACATTGCGGGCGGTTGCGCTAACACATTTGCAAGTGCCCGCGAGGCCCCCTATCGCTGCGCCAAGACAACGCCAAGCTTGAGGGGCCCCGCGATGAAAACCACCCGTATCGTTCAGAAAATCCTGTCCAACTACGAGGGCGAGACCCCGGGCGTGAAGGCCAATCTGGCCCGTATCATGATGACAGGCAAACTGGGTGGCACCGGTAAGATGATCATCCTGCCTGTTGATCAGGGCTTCGAGCACGGCCCTGCCCGTTCGTTTGCCCCGAACGCACCTGCCTATGACCCCCACTACCACTACCAACTGGCAATAGACGCGGGCCTGAATGCCTATGCGGCCCCCTTGGGCATGTTGGAAGCGGGTGCCGACACCTTTGCAGGGCAAATCCCAACGATTCTGAAAGTGAACTCGGCCAATTCCTTGATCCCGTCAGCCGCCCCAAAAACGCAGGCGATTACAGCCTCGGTTGATGATGCATTGCGTCTTGGCGCGTCTGCGATTGGCTTTACCGTCTATCCGGGGTCGTCTGCGGCGCTGAATATGTTCAGCGATATCGCCGAGATGCGCAAAGAGGCCGCCGCCAAGGGCATCGCGACTGTGATCTGGTCCTATCCACGTGGCGAGGCGCTCGATAAGGACGGGGAAACCGCTATCGACATTGCCGCCTATGCCGCACAGATTGCCGCCCTCTTGGGTGCGCACATCATCAAGATTAAACTGTCTACCGATCATCTGAGCCTTGGTGAGGCTCGCAAGGTCTATGAGGCCGAAGAAATCGACATCGCGACCCAAGCGGCCCGCGTCCGCCATTGTGTGCAATCAGCCTTTGACGGCCGACGCCTGATGGTCTTTTCGGGCGGTGCCGCCAAAGGGGCCGACGCGGTTTATGACGACGCCCGTGCCATCCGTGATGGCGGCGGGAACGGGTCGATTATCGGGCGCAACAGTTTCCAGCGAGATCGGGCGGATGCACTGGCAATGCTGGGCAAGCTGGTCGATATCTATCGCGGGAAAGCATAAGCACGATTGGGCAAATTAGGGGATTCCCAAGGCGAATCAAATATGCGATTCTGTTCTTAGCCGCCCAGCAGAGGCGGTATGAGGCAGAGACATGACGCGACGCAGTGGCCCCCAACTTGGTGCGCTTTTCTATTATCTCAGCATGATCATGCTTGGGGTCTATTTCACCTTTGCCGCTGTGCAGGGCGATTACGGCCTTTTCAAGCGCATTGAGATAACCGCCGAGGGTGCTGCGTTGCAGGCAGAGCTTGCGGTCCTGCAAGCGGATGTTGCGCGGATGGAGAACCTCACCACCCGCCTGTCAGACAGTTTTCTGGATCTTGATTTGCTCGACCAGCAGGCCCGTGATGTATTGGGCCTGATCCGCGCCGACGAAATTGTCATTCGCTGACCCAATCGGTTTTTCAGTCAGTCACTAGACGCAACGCGGCTATTCGCGCCTGAAGTGACCGTGGGTCACTTTGTCTCTCGCATTTTTGTGACCAATGCTTTATCGGGTAGTTTAATACTAAACTATTTGTAAGACCGCTGGAGGATTGCACATGCCGCCCAAGAAGGCCGCCGCGAAACCCAACGTCTCAGCAGAAGAACTGCTTGGACATTACCGTGAAATGCTGCTCATCCGGCGATTTGAAGAAAAGGCAGGCCAGCTTTATGGCATGGGCCTGAT
>CAYLMZ010000081.1:0-10617 GCA_964385035.1 uncultured Loktanella sp. | reverse complement strand
CGTGTCGTGACAACAATTCTGAACGACCCAGACCTGCGCGCCGATTGGGAAGCCGAATTGGAAGAGACCCGCAACGGCATGCTTGCCCTGCGCCAGCAGTTGGCGGATGAGCTCAAGCGCCTGACAAATAGCGACCGCTTTGATTTCCTTGCCGATCATCGGGGAATGTTCAGCCGTTTGGGCACGACGCCCGAGATGGTCGAAAAACTGCGCGCGGATCATGGTATCTACATGGTCGGCGACAGCCGTATGAACATTGCGGGATTGAACGCGCAGACGGTTCCTGCCTTGGCCAAGGCAATTGTCGAGGCTGGCGTCTAAACTTCTCGAACTCCGCAAGATCACGCAGTCGCAGCATCTTTGTGCTGCGGCTGCGAAAACATGCTTGCGGGGCTTTGCGCAATAATCTACCAAGCAACAACCGCTTGACGAAATAAAGATACGCAAAGGATTTCGAGATGTCTTTCCGCCTGCAGCCGACACCCCCTGCCCGCCCGAACCGCTGCCAGCTATTTGGTCCGGGATCGAACACAAAGCTGTTCGAAAAGATGGCCGCAAGTGCAGCAGACGTCATCAACCTTGATCTTGAGGACAGCGTTTCACCCTCTGATAAGGACGTCGCCCGCGCGAACGTCATTCAGGCCATCAATGACGTGGATTGGAACACCAAATATCTGTCTGTACGGATCAATGGTCTTGATACACCCTATTGGTACAAGGACGTCGTTGATGTGATGGAGCAGGCTGGCGACCGCATCGATCAGATCATGATCCCCAAGGTGGGCTGCGCGGCAGATGTCTATGCGGTAGACGCGCTTGTCACGGCGATCGAACGTGCGAAAGGCCGCACCAAGCCGATCAGCTTTGAGGTCATCATCGAATCCGCGGCCGGCATCGCCCATGTCGAAGAAATCGCCGCCTCAAGCCCGCGCATGGCCGCAATGAGCCTTGGGGCTGCCGATTTTGCTGCCTCAATGGGCATGCAGACAACTGGCATCGGCGGCACGCAGGAAAACTACTACATGCTGCATGGTGAGACCCGTCATTTCTCTGATCCGTGGCACTGGGCGCAGACGGCGATTGTTGCGGCGTGCCGGACGCATGGTGTCCTGCCTGTGGATGGGCCTTTCGGTGATTTCAGCGACGACGAAGGTTACCGCGCGCAGGCCAAACGATCTGCCACTTTGGGCATGGTTGGGAAGTGGGCCATCCACCCCAAACAGATCGCCTTGGCCAACGAGGTGTTTACCCCGTCTGACGCAGCCGTTGCCGAGGCGCGCGAAATCCTTGCCGCGATGGAAGACGCCAAAGCCCGCGGCGAAGGGGCGACAGTTTACAAGGGCCGTTTGGTAGACATCGCCTCTATCAAACAGGCGGAAGTGATCGTCCGCCAGTCCGAGATGATCGCAAGCGCATAACCGAAAAACCAGCTGCTTAAGGGCGCGTCTGATACAGGCGCGCCCTGATGCATTCCAGACCGCGTCCCGTTGCACTTGGCCCAACCATACGCCATATATCCAAGACGTAACGGATAGAGGCACTTTCGGGCATGACACAGTATCTCGACTTTGAAAAACCACTCGCTGAGATCGAAGGCAAAGCCGAAGAACTTCGCGCAATGGCGCGCGACAACCCGGAAATGGATGTCGAGAAAGAGGCAGCCGCCCTTGATAAAAAGGCCGCCGATCTGCTGACGTCGCTTTACGCAGATCTGACCCCTTGGCGGAAATGCCAAGTGGCCCGTCACCCGCAACGCCCCCATTGCAAAGACTATATTGAGGCTCTGTTTACCGAATACACGCCGCTTGCCGGCGACCGGAACTTTGCTGATGATATGGCTGTGATGGGCGGTCTTGCTCGTCTGGATGGTCACCCTGTTATGGTGATCGGGCACGAAAAAGGCGACGATACCAAATCACGGATCGAGCGCAATTTCGGCATGGCCCGCCCCGAAGGTTATCGCAAGGCGATCCGCCTGATGGAACTGGCGAACCGCTTTGGCATTCCGGTGATTACGCTTGTCGACACACCCGGCGCCTACCCCGGCAAAGGGGCCGAGGAACGTGGTCAGTCCGAAGCCATCGCCCGCTCGACCGAGAAATGTTTGGAACTTGGTGTACCGCTGATCAGCGTTGTGATCGGCGAAGGTGGATCAGGCGGTGCCGTGGCATTTGCAACTGCGAACCGTGTCGCAATGCTTGAGCACTCGATCTACTCGGTCATCAGCCCTGAAGGCTGTGCCTCAATCCTATGGAAAGATGCCGAAAAAATGCGCGAGTCAGCCGAGGCGCTGCGCCTGACATCAAAGGACCTCAAGGAACTGGGCGTCTGCGACAGGATCATTGACGAACCCGAAGGCGGGGCGCACCGCGATCGTCGCGAGACCATCAAAGAAGTTGGTGAAGCCCTGAAGTCTATGCTGAACGAACTTCGGGATCTGTCCCCCGAAAAGCTGCGGGGCGACCGTCGGTCCAAGTATCTAGCACTTGGCTCGAAAGGGCTCGCAGCCTGATCTTGCGCATTCTGACCGGCCATTGGCAGCTTCTTCTGCTGCTCATCGTCATTTTTACCTTTTGGCAGACGGCATTGCTTGTGCCGCTCAAGATCCTTGTTGTGTTCTTTCATGAGGCGTCTCACGCGATCATGACGATCCTGACCGGGGGAAGCGTCGTCAGCCTGAGTGTGTCACCCGATCAGGGCGGCCTTGTCCTTAGTCGTGGTGGCAACAGGTTCTTGACACTCAGCGCGGGTTATCTGGGGTCACTGCTGATTGGTGTAGCACTTTTGGTCGGCGCGACCCGCACCAAGGCAGACAAGGCGATTATGACCGGTCTCGGTGTCCTGATGCTTGTCATCGCCGGTCTTTACGTCCGAGAGGTGTTTGCCCTTGCTTTCATCGTCGGAACCGGTGTCGGGATGCTGCTTTGCGCGCGCTATCTGGGACACAATGTGAATGATCTGGCGCTGCGGGTGATCGGCCTGACCAGCATGATCTATGTGCCATATGACATCTTCAGCGATACAATCGCGCGGTCCTCGCTGAATTCCGATGCACGCATGTTGGCGACAGAGTTCGGTGGAACACCCCAGCTATGGGGTGGTCTATGGATTGCGATCGGGATCTTCGTGATCTTATGGGCCGTGCGGCATGTTCTGGGGCGCAACAGCAACCTGAGCCTTAGGTAGCTACCACATCGTTTTGGCTGCGCGACCAGCCCATTCGGCGTCATAGGCGTCGCCGTCAAAACCCGCTTCTTGTTCGGCCAACATCTGCCCCACGGTGGGAAGATCGGCGGGGGCTGCCTCGCCTTGCCATGTTCCGGCGCGCATCAAAGCCCGGGCACATTGGCTGTAGACCTCGGCAATGGTGATGACGATGACACTGCGGGGCTGCCTGCCCTTATCGTCAAAGCGTGCAATGACTTCTGGATCCAGTGACACCACAGCAGCCCCGTTAACCCGCACCACATTGTTTGAGCCGGGCACGATAAACATCAGGCTGACGCGGCCATCCTCGACAATATTGCGCAACGTATCGATCCTGTTGTTGCCACGCCAATCGGGCATCAGCAGCGTCGTATCGTCCAGTTCTTGGACCACAGGCCCGTCGTCGCCGCGCGGACTTCCGTCTGTGCCGCCCGACCCGATGGTCGAGACGATGCATAACCGTGAAGACATAATCCATTTGCGGTAGGTCGGGGTCAGCTTTGTCGCGACTTTGATCAATGAAGCCTTACCGGGCTGACCGTAGAGCGCCTCAAGCGCGGCAACGTCCCTGACGACGTGATCATCCATGAAACCCGGCCTCTTTGTTCAACCGATCAGAGGCCGTCTCAATGTCATGCTCCAAACGCTCCATGAAATCCGTGACCTCAAGGCCCGGTTCAATCGGTGGCAGAAACTCAAAGACGGCTGTGCCCTTTTTTCGCATGACCCCCCGCTTGGGCCAAAACACACCCACGTTCGTCGCAACGGGGTAAACCGGTTGGCCCAGTTCACGATAAAGCGCACCGGTCCCGATTTTGTAGGAGGCTTTGACGCCCGGCGCGATCCGTGTCCCTTGCGGATAGATGATCAACTGGCCGGGTTGGGCGCGGCCTGCCTGCACATCGGCCACCATCTTCTTGATCGCTTGACCCCGTTTGCCACGATCAACCGGAATACACCCTATACGCAGACCGAACTGCCCTACGATGGGGGCGTATTTGAGGATCGACTTAAAGATAAACTTGCCCCTTGGCACCTGACCAAAGATCATCAGCACGTCCATAAACGACTGGTGCTTAGGTGCGACCATGCATTCCTCGGTGGGTGGGGTGCCTCTGATCTCAACCTTGAGCCCGATCATCCAGGACGCCGCCCAGCGAATGTGCCAGCAATACGTCTGACAGGCCATCAATGCACCTTTCGGTGTGATGATCGCAGGGATCAAAAAGACCAGCCCATGCACAAGGATCATCACATACATATAGGCATTGAAGAAAAGCGACCGAAGCCACTGGATCGCATCACTCATGTCATTTCCCTTAGCTTGGCAAAGGCCGCAGCACGGGTTGCCGCAAAGGCCACAATCGCTGCCAGAACAGGGATGATCAACAACCAAACCCATTCAAGGCCCGCAAAGCCGACCCCTAGAAACAGGCTTGTCTGGCCATCACCCTGCGGCATCGCCAAGACGATCAGGGCACCCAGCACGACACCGATCGCGGCCCCCGCAAGTACACGCAAGGTAAATCTGCGCACGAAGGCGCGCGCAATGTAGACATCCCGCGCACCGATCAGGCGTAACACGCGGATGACTTGTTCATTGGCCGCCAGCGATGCCTGAGCGGCCATCGTAATCATGGCGGCCACGGCTGCCGTGATCAGGATCACAATCACCCAACCAATCAGCTTGATACGGCTTGCCGCATCGAGCAGGGGGGCGCGCCAGTTGGCGTGGTCATCCAGAACCGCGCCGGGGACCTGCGCCGTCAACCGGGCTTGCAGCCCTGCGGCATCATACCCGTCTGCATCTGCGATCACCTCGATCAACTGCGGCATCGGCAGCCCCTCAAGGGGGAGCTCGGGACCAAACCAAGGTGTGAGCAATGCTTGCTGTTCTTCGAGTGAGAGGGCGCGCGCACGGGCAACGCCGGGTGTCGTTTCAAGCACTTCGATGGCCGAGAGAAGCAATGCATCCGCAGTTTCAGGATTGGCCGGAAGACGCAGCGTTGCCGATTGCGCCAACTCATCGGCCCATTGATCCGCAACACGCCCAGTCGTGAAAGAAACAGCGAGTGCGATCACGGCCAAAAGGGACATCACAGCCGCCACAAAAACCGTCAATCGGGCCGTAAACCCTGTTGGCGGGACAGCGCGGTCAGCCTGTTTGTCGCCCATCACCAATTCAATTAGCGCATTCATAGGTCTGCTCCTGCCTGCACAAGCTGGCCGTCCTTCAGCCGGGAAACGCGTGCGTTAACCTCGGACTTCATCGCGCGGATCATTGCAAGGTCGTGCGTCGCAATCAGGACTGTTTTGCCCATCTTGTGCAGCTCAGCCAAAAGCTTCATCAGCCGCTCGGACATTTCCCAATCCACATTGCCGGTCGGCTCGTCAGCCAGAATGATGTCGGGCGACAAAATGACAGCTCTGGCGAGGGCGGCGCGTTGTCTCTCACCTCCGGACAGCTCAGGGGGGCGTTGATCGGCCTGTTTTGACAGACCCACCCACTTGAGAAGCTCTGGCAGGTTCTTGCCGACTTCATCATGGCGACCGGCAACCGTGAGCGGCAAAACGATGTTTTCCGCAATGCTCAGATGATCTAGAAACTGGCAATCTTGATGCACAACACCGATGCGCCGACGGGCAAGGGCGACCTCATCACGGTCCAACTGGGCAGCGTCTTTGCCGAACATCATGACCTTGCCCGTTTTGGCGGCAAGATCAGCATAACAAAGCTTTAACAGCGTTGTTTTTCCTGTGCCCGACGGCCCTGTGAGGAAATGGAAGGAGCCTTGAGAAAGGCTGAGAGAAAGCTGAGAAAACAGCATTGCCCCGCCATACCCGTATGACACTTTGTCGAGTTCAATCACTGCCTGCGCCCTTTGTTATTTGTCGCAGTTCTGCCCAAATCCACGATGAATTTCAATCTCAAGCCCTTTGAAATCGCAAATCCTTTGCCTTTCCTGCATGCCTTGGTAGTTTAGGGCAATTGATATAAGAATTGACCGACGAGGCGGGCAGGGGGAAAACTGATGCGGCTCATTTGTCCGAAATGCGATGCGCAATATAACATTGCCGATGACGCGATCCCTGCGGGTGGTCGTGACGTGCAATGCTCAACCTGTGGTCACACATGGTTCCAGACCGAGATGTCGCGCGTGTTGTCGCGCCCGGTCTCAAGGGTTCTGTCGCGCCCGATTCCGATGGCTGTCAAATCAGAGCCTGTAGAACCCCAAAAGCAAAACTCACGCGATGTTGCCGCCTTCGACGTGCCGCATCAACATGCGAAGGCAGACGCCGGTCCGATGGATGGTCCGCGACACCGTCCCGTCGATGACAATATCGCCAATATTCTGCGGCAAGAGGCCGGAAGAGAGCACAACGTGCCTGCGCCAACCAAGAACGCCGCCCCGCCAAAAACACAGGCCGAAAAGAAGCCAGCGGCCCCAGTGGATATCGAAGAGACGCGCAAACGTATCGCACAAATGACAGAGACCGAGGGTGGCACGCGTCAGGGTGAAAGCCCCGCGGCCGCCGCCGCTGCGGCAATAGCTGCTTCGGCGAACCCGCGTGCGATTCCCGAACTTGGCGAAATCAATGCTGTTCTACGGGCGCGCGAGGAAAACCGCGACGCTGATGGTCTTACCGAAGCCGAAATCATTGAGGCCCAGCGCCGACAGGGTTTTCGTCGTGGCTTTTTCTTTGTAGCCGGCGTTTTTGCATTGATCATAACGCCTTACGTTCTGTCCGACCAAATCATTGAAAACCTGCCACAGTCGCGCGAAACTATGATGCAATATGTGGCCGTGATCGACGAATTGCGCGGATCGTTGAATGCGTTTGTCGGTGGTATCGGCGACTCGATTCGCGCAATTACAAGTTAATCCGGACGGTTCACCCTCAAAACTGGTCCAACAATCTGCGCAGATAGTCCCGTTCGACTTCTGGCCTGTCCTGCTCGGCTGAGCGCCGTCTGATTTCGTCCAGTAATTCTTCGGCACGGCGGTTGATATCGACACCACCCAGCAAGTTCTGGTCAGTGCCAAGTTGACCTGTATTCCCCATTTCCCGGCCTAGCGGGTCGCGCTGGCCTGTCGGATCATTATTATTGGCCTGACCCTGCTCTGACCCTTGGCCAGGCTGGACTTGCTGGTTCTCGGCCAAAGCCTGACCGAGTTCACGCATGCCGTTGCGCAAAGCGTCCATGGCTTCGGCCTGACGATCAATCGCCTCGGGCAAGTCGCCATCACGCAACGCATCTTCGGCACCTTCCATGGCGCCTTCGGCACGATCAAGCGAACGACGTGCGATTTCACCTGAATCGCCCGGCAGGTCGGGCAGCCCTTCACGCTGGCGCTCTAACTCTTCACGCAAGGCGCGCTGCCGTTCGGCAAGTCCGCGTTCATCACCTTCGCCGCCAGCGCCATCGCCGCGCTGCTGGCCACTACGGGCCTCATCGCCGACGCCCTGCCCTTGCCCCTGACGCCCGCCCTGTCCGGGCTCATTGCCATCTTGGCCCTGCTGGCCCGGTTGCTGGCCGGGGCGTTGCCCTTGTTGACCTTGCTGGCCCTCTTGCTGTCCCGGCTGTTGACCTTGCTGCCCGTCCTGACCTTGCTGGCTTTCGCCTTGTTCTTGCAGATCGCGGAAAGCATCGTCTGACAGTTCTTCCTGATCGCGCAAGGTTTCAGCCAAGTCCTGCATCGACCGTTCGCCGGGGCTTTGCGGGCCGTCACCACCTTCGCCTTGTGTGACGCGCAAATTCTCCATCATCTGGTTGAGTTGTTCCATCAACTCTTGCGCTTCGGCCATACGGCCTTCCTGCATGAGCTGCTCGATCCGGTCCATCAGAGCCTGAAGCTCATCCATGCCCATCTGCTCGCCTTGCTGACCGCTATCGGCCATATCAGTGCCATCGGATGGCTCAGCCTGTTCGGCCAGCATGCGCAGGTAATCATCCGTGGCTTCACGCAGTTCTTGCATCAACTCTGCAATTTCTTCGTCTGAGGCCCCATTGCGCATCGCCTCTGCCAACCGCTCTTGAGCGCGGCGCAAACGTTCGCGCGCATCAGCAAGGCGACCGTCTTCGAGTTGCACAGCCAGTTCCCACAACGCTTCGACGATCTCTGCCTGACCTTCATCGGTCATGCCAAACTCAGCCATGTTGTCGAGGCGGCGAATGATCGTGCGCATGCGCAAATAGATCGTCTCGCTGGTAAAGAAGCCTTCGGGCTGGTTCGATACGGCGCGCAAAATTTGGTTGACGCGACGCGCGTTCGCTTTTGACCACATCAGATCGCGGCGCTGTTCGATGACAGCACGTGCAAGCGGCTGGAAAAAGCGACGCCCGGGCAAGATCAGCGCCTCAGGTTCTGTCTGCCCAATCTGGCCAGCGGCGTCTGTCACCTCAAACTGCATCGTGACCGGCAGATTGGCCAAGGGGTGTTCACTCAGATTATCAATCAACAACTCCTGAAACTCTGTGCGATCGCCTGTGAAGGGCATCGGCAGATCAAGGACAAGCGGTGCGATCGGATCAGGGTCAATTGTCAAACCGTGGCGACGGTCGACGGCAGCCAAGTCAAGGCTGATTGTTGCTGTCCCAAACTCAACCCCGTAATCATCCGTCGCAGCAAATGACTGGGACATTTCGCCCAAGGCATCTGCCTCGATCTCAGCGTTCAACATCACCGTCGGCGCGGTGTCTTCGATGGCAGTGATGTCCCAAACAGTGTCTGTAGGGCCCGCAATGGTGAGTGAGCCTGACTGGGCAATTTCAAACTGCTGTTGGGCATCAGATGCAGGTGCAACTTCGCCAGTGCGTCCAGAGACGGTTTCGGCCACTGTGAGGGCACCCACTTCTCCATAAAGCCGGAGTGTGATCTGACTGCCGACCGGCACCCGCAAAGCCCCCGGCGGAATGTCATTGAGATAGATTGACGGGCGACCGGTATAGGCAGGCGGCTCAACCCAGCCTTCCCACACAGGACCGGTGGCGAGCGTCTGTTCAGGTCCAGTCACAACATCAGCAACCGTTCCTATCCGCAGGATTGACCCGAAAGTCAGCGCAGTGACAAAGAACATCAGAGCGATAAACCGCAGCCCGTAAGGATCACGATCCGAGATACGCAAATCTGGCTCGACCGTTTTGGCATCCTTCGTGCGTTCGGCCATGCGGGCCATATGGGCCTGCCATACCGCTTCGGACGCGGCATCACCCGATCCAATAGCCTGCGTATCCGCGATTGCAGCGATGGGCCGGCCAGGCAGGCTTGCATCAACACGGGCCACAGCCTCTGCGTATGAGGGGAGGCGGAACTTGCGCGCACCCCATATGAGCGTCGCAAAAAACGCGATGACAGACACAACGGCCCCGCCCCAGAGTGCCTCAAGCGGCACAACCTCATGCCATCCCATCAGAAGCGGGGTCAGAACAAAAAAGATTACCGTCCAGAATGGCCAGAAAGCGCGTACGACCTCTTCGGCAACCATCCCAATGCGGGTGGCGGCGACGGGAAAGCGCAAATGGCGCAATTCTGTTGGCTGATCTTTCAGCGGTCTTTTCCTTGCTTGATGCGCGATGCGCTGGCCGACAGTGTCAGCCCAAGGTCAGACTAACCACTCTGGCAGCGTATCGCGTGCGATCATTTCTTCATAGGTAGGTCGTGCGCGAATAACTGCAAATTGATCGCCATCAACCAGAACCTCGGGGATCAATGGACGCGAGTTATATTCCGACGACATCACCGCCCCATAAGCCCCGGCAGAACGGAACGCGACCAGATCATCCGGCCCGACTGCGGGCATCACACGAGCCTTTGCAAAGGTGTCTCCACTTTCGCACACAGGGCCAACAATATCGTATTTGGCAGGCTCAGCCCCGACAGAAGGTTCGATGACCGGAACGATATCGTGATACGCCTCATACATCGCGGGGCGGATGAGGTCGTTCATCGCACCATCAAGGATCAGAAAATCGCGATCCTCACCGGATTTAACGTAGATGACCTTGGACACCATCAGGCCCGCATTGCCGGAAATCAGGCGTCCCGGTTCAATTTCAATCTCGCACCCCAAATGCCCCACAGTCCGCTGGATCAGTTGACCGTAATCGGTCGGCAAGGGCGGCGCTTCGTTGGAACGCGAATAGGGAATGCCGAGGCCCCCACCCAGATCAAGGCGCGTGATCTCATGACCATCTGCGCGCAGCGTCTCTGTCAGCTCCGCAACCTTTTTGTAGGCAGCTTCAAACGGTGCGAGCTCAGTCAATTGAGATCCGATATGCACATCGATTCCGATGACCTTGAGGCCCGGCATTTTGGCGGCCATCGCATAGACCTCGCGCGCGCGGCTGATCGGGATGCCGAACTTGTTCTCCGACTTACCCGTCGCGATTTTCGCGTGTGTTTTGGC
>CAYLMZ010000080.1:0-10862 GCA_964385035.1 uncultured Loktanella sp. | reverse complement strand
TTTTTTCATATTGGAACCTTCCCAGTGGAATACCTGCCAAACGATATGGCGGTAGCGTAAAGAGAGTCCAGATTATCGTGCGGTGTTTGGATGATGCAGTTCGAGAATTACCATTCCTGCAGGATCAGGATGCGTCGTGCACACAACGACAGCACAATATGGCGTCTGAGCGCCAAGGTGGAAACGCACGCGATTGAGATAGTGGAGCGTGCCGACGCCACTGGGTTCCAGATGGTGGGGTCGCAATATCGCCGGTGATCCATTGATCAAGCAATGTATTGCCTTGACCGAAAACTGGGAACGGGCTGGTCCGCTATCACGTCAAACGTCTAGCCCAAACGCACCTTTCATCCAGTCCGGGCCGCGACGGAGATTTTCGGGTTTTTGCGATTGCTGGACCACGCTAAAGCAGCACAATTCACTCGAAACGGTCGATTTCACCAAGATCTCTCGGATCAAGCGATTGTCGCGTAGATACTCGGGCAACGCGTTCTCGATGGTCTTCATATAGGAGTGTACGCGTGTCGGGCGGCCTAAAAAAACCTTGTTGTAGCCCACAAGGAACATCGTAAGGCCGTACGGGTTCTGACGAATGTACTGTAGGACCGCGTCGGTAATTTGTGGGTACATTGGATTGAAAAAGTCATCGACACATATGATCCCGTCAGGGTGGAGCAAAGCATCAGACAGGCGTAGTTCATGTGTTACGTCAGTGCCGGAGTGGTTCCCATCAATATGAACAAAGCGAAACTTGTCTTGCTGCGGTGGAAGATCAGACGCTGCATTGATGTGGAACGATTGCTTTTCCAAGAAGGTGCACTGCGCTGACGTGGCGGATTGAATTTCTTCCTTCACACCTTCGGGAAAAGATATATCACACATGACAAAAGTTTCGCCTGATCGCCCATAAAGGCCCAAGAGCATGGCAGTACGGCCTCTGAACACCCCGATTTCCATCAGGTTGCCTTGCAAACCCTTGTTTTCTTGACAGTCCAGCAGGAATGCTATCATGGCAGCGGCTTGCGGATGCAGCCACCCACCCAAATCACCAACCATTCTCCGGTGTTCTTCAAATTTCGAGTTCTCGAAATCTGTGATGCCCTTCTGCAAAAGTAGCTTACCCATGCTTCATCAATCCCTTGTCTGATGTGAAGGCGCCGCCGCCCTGATCGTGAGGTTCAAGATATAATCGTTCATCGTGCCGGTCGGCCAGACCGCTTTGAATTGAGCCCTTCCAAAGCAGTCTTCGCTTTTAAGGTGATGTTCCGTTTTGCCAGTGATGCCCGCAAGAGCAGTGTCTGGTTCTTGCGGCGCGTGAAAACTGGCTGCTGGTTGACTTTGTACACCTCTGTGGGGGCCCGCATTTGAAAATTGTAGAGGACTGCCGTCCAATACTGGTCGGTTGAATTGACAAGGCTTAACCGGGCAATCAATTCATGGGATTGCAGCAGGTCCGTAGTGCTGCCTTTGACCGCAGAAATAAGCTCTGGTGTGATCCTATCGGTATACTTTGAAATGACCTCTAAACCTGTTGCTAGGATCAAGTTCAGTCGATAGCGATTGGCAACTTCGACCAGAAACGCGTCAGAAACTTTATCGGCGTAGCGGTGGAGTATCCATAACGCATCGACAACCCAGCGGATTGGGTAAACCTCATTCGCGACCAAGCCATGTTCAATGGACTCCACAAGAAGCCAATTGGGGTCAGGGGTATGATCTGCAACGCCTTGTGTACTCTCAAAAAGATGATTCATCATCCATGGGTCGAACGAAAAGACAGCACGCGGCATCCAGCATGCATCAATAGCTATGCCATCTTGTCGTAACCAGCTTACTTCAACGCCGCTATACCTGTTTCTTGCGCTATATGTCGGGTGACCGACCTTGAGTTCCCATTCCAGCTCATTCGCAATATCGGTTAAATGCGGCAAGTATTCATGCGGCAAGATAAGGTCGAGATCGGACGTCGGGCGCAGGCTCTCGTTCTTGTACACTTGTTCGCTTAGAACGCTTCCCTTGGTCCAAACAAAGGGTATGCCTTTACTCTCGAGGAGCACTTGCATTGATTGACGGGCCTCAACCAGTTTGTCCTGGGGAACTTTGTGCGGGCCAAATCGGGTTTCATTCAGCCAGACCTGCGCCTCGGCATCGCTTGCGTTCGCGCCAAGGCGGTGTTTCACGATGGGGAATAACCTAAATTCGCCTTCGTCAGGAAAATAGTTGCGTGTCCCATCGACGTAGAGTTGCCAATGCGTTTGGGCATCAAATCCGGGAGTTGCCGCGCGGACCAAGTCATCGAGTGGACCATCAGGAAAGACGCCTGCGCAAAGCTTTGTCAGGTCTACTTGTGGCATCAAGGGGCCTTCGTCGCGGATTCGGGCGTTTCACCGCCCAGCTGAGAGAGAGGCTGGCTATCAAATACACCTTTCACCGAAACGCGTGTCGGATCTTTTCGCAGCCGCTGTGCGTGATTGAGCATTGCCTTCATGATGCCGCGTCGCAACACAGCCTTGTCATGGGTCATGTTTGTTGCGTGCTGCCGATAGTACATTGAAATCTCATTGAGCAACTGAACACGCGGTGAACGTTCAAAGAACCGCAAAAGAAAATCGAGATCTTCGGCCTGCACGAAACTCTCGTCCAATCCTCCGTTATTCAAGAGCGAGGTTTTTCGAAAGGTCGCAACGTTGAGGTTCGCGCTACGAACCACCTGAGTGATATCGCGTGGGCGGTCTGTGCCAGAGTGATCGCTGCCGTCAAAGAAAGCCATGCAGCCGTAGACCAGCGCCAGATCAGGGTCGCGTTCCAGGATCTCAATATCGCGCCTAAGTCGGCCAGCCGGCATCAGATCATCAGCATCAAAGAAAGCGACATATTCGGCTTCTCCAGGTATCAGGCCTAACAAGGCGTTTCGGGTGATTGTCACACCTTGATTTTCGGTCGTTCGCACTGAAATCTGCGGAGCATTCAATTCATCGATACATGCGCGGGTTCGGTCTGTAGAGCCATCATCAACGACGATGATCTTCATAGGCCTGGCAATATCCTGGTTCAAAATCGACCGAAGGCTGTCTGCGATGTATTTTTCGCAATTGAACACGGGCATGAGGATGGTGATCATGACGCGTTCACCTCTGGGTGAATGCGGAGCATTCTCTTGCGAAGTTGCCAAAATCTAAACCAGTCAGGCAAAGACCGGAGGTCTTTGGTATACCCCGTGCCACTTGTGCCTGCGTAGTGATGGTCAATGAAGATTTGCAGCCGGTCTTCCAAACGCAAAGGCCAAAGCTTTAGTGTTTGCAGTCCACTCAACAATTGTAGCTGAACGCCAAAGCAATTGGCTTGGGTTGCCTCGTCCCAGAATGCTGTATTGGACTGCTTCGTTAACTGACACGCAGCCTTGCTGGACAAAAGTGTCATATGCACGCCACGTGCGCTGCGCAGACCGATACGATCATGCCCTCTGTAGAAGTGATATGTTGGGCCTGGAAACCATCCCGCATCACAAAATCTTTCCAGCACGAACCCTAGCGCATTATGGTGGACGACAACTTCGAGTGTTTCGCAGTCAATAAACTTGTTTTCCGGATGGGGCGCCCAGACAATGTGACCACCAAGGGCGAACGGCACTCGCAGTTCTTTCAGTTCCGGCACTACTTGTTCAAAATCGCGCAGGTTCTGGGCTGCTCTGAGCCAAAGTTGCTTTGAAACATTGCGGATGATCGTGCGGTTATCCGTCACTTCAGACAGATCTGAGAAGCGGCGTCCAATCGCTGCCATCAGTCTGTGATGCTCATACGTGATTTTCTGGACATCAACATGCGAAAACCAATGGCGCGCAGCGGCAAGGGCGCGTTCCTTGTCGCGATGAAAGACTCCCATATAGAGCAGCCGGTCCAATTCAGTTGACCAAGGTGTGTTACTTTGCATTTTTCCCGGCCCGTGCTCGCTGGCGCAAAATGGCCGCGCGCGCAGCCTCCAAATACACACCCTGCTCATTTCGATGACACGCGCTCAGGCTGGTTTCGTGTAGCCGTCGTCGGGATAGAAACTGGTCCAGAAAGACCGAATGAATATTCTCTTCGCGCGCGCGCGCGAGCCAGTCAACGATCTCTCCAAAATTGCTTTTGAAAGTATGCATGTAGCCAATCTTGTCGATGGCAGATCGGCGGATCATCATTGTTGAACGCACCCAGCCAGATTTTTCATCGTCAACGAAGATGTCGTTCTCTTCAACTTTGAACGACTGGATTTTGCAAGAGATGATCTCAGCGCCGCGGTTGTTCAGGAATGCCCGTATCTGAATTGCATTTTTCTCTGGCTCCCATAAATCATCGGCGTCCATGAAAGCGATCAAGTCATACTTTGCTGCACGAATACCCGCATTTGTTGCTTCTGCCGGGCCAGCATTCGCCTGCCGTACGACCTGAATCTGCGGATATTCCTGCTGCCAGCGCGCCGCAATTTCCGGTGTCTCATCCGTGGAGCCGTCATCAACTACGATGACATCCGAAGGTGCGTGCGTTTGGCCAAAGACTGAGCGCAGGGTCGCATCAAGAAACTGCGCCGCATTGAAGGCAGGGATAACGACTGAATAGTCGGGGTAGCCGTTCTTGATCAGGAACGCGTTGTTGGCCCGCGCCAAAGCCTCGGGGAATTGCTCATCCTCAAATAGCGTGGCCACATCGCGCAGTTGCGGGTTGGAGGCGCAGCGCGCCTTGTGACTATCGACCGCCTTCCCTACGCCTTCCAGCAGCGGTGCAATGCTGGTGCAAGCGCTGTCCTGCCGTTGGCGGTAAAACATACCGATTTCATCGTGCAGGATAGCATTTGGATTAAGTTCAAAAACCCGCAATAGATAGTCCAAATCCTCGCCATGTGTAAGCGTCTCATCGAAACAGCCCACCTTATCAATCACCGACCTGCGCATGGTGACGGAGCCGAGGTTGGCTGATCGTGTAGTCGGGGGTGGTGTCGCGACATCACCGCGGAGATCTGGTGCCTCAGAAGTGACAAGGCACTGTACACCAAAAGCAATCTCTAGCTCGGGTGCAGCAGCAAAGCGGTCAAGGTCTGCGGCCAGCCTGCCCGGTGGCATCATATCGTCAGAGTCAAGAAACGCGACATAGCGACAGTCAGGGTCAAGGTTCCTGAGAGCTATATTCCGGGCATGCGAAACGCCTTTGTTGCTACTTTCAAACAAACGTAAACGCACATTCTTGAGCGGAAGATCACAGATTGCTTTGACGGTTCCATCCGTTGATCCGTCATTGACTACCAGTAGTTCAATATCGCATGGAACAGTCTGTGCATCGATCGACATTACGGCACTCGCGATAAATCGTTCGGTGTTGAAGGCTGGCATTACAACACTAAGCATCAAGGTCACCCAAAAACTCTCGCATCATCTTTGCATTCTGGGACAGGTTGGTGCCAAGTGAAAACTGATAGGTTGGCAAATCGCGTACCAGATGGCCGGCAAAGGCTTGGGTCTCGATTGCGGATGCTGGCAATTGGTGAAACGTGGTCCGTGAAATCGCTGCAAACACATCGCGCGCGGCCGCAGGCGTGATTGTCGGTCTGTCACCGGCGCGGGTCAGCAAAAGGACAGCATTAACCGGCAGCGCGGTAGGATGAACCGGGATATCAAACACATACTTGTCTTTGAAGTTGCGGGTGCCCGATTTGTATCGTGTCCCGGACGCACCCAGCAATGCAAGGCCCTCAGCGGTCTGTTTTGCGACCCGTGAAAAACATGTTGCGTCAAAGCGACCTGAATGGCTCTGGCGAACCACAGCATAGTCATCGCCAACAGTCAGCAGTCCCTCTTCGAGACATGACAGGGTGAGCAAGGACTTTCCGGTGCCGCCGTCTGCAACGGCCAGCAGGCCAGCCGATCCATCGGACAACGATGCCGCGTGCAACATATATGCGTGCTGCTTTACATTGAACCAATTGACGAAGTTTGCCAGCGGGCTTGAGTTTTCCCAAACGGGGATCGACGCTTTGCCGCGCAAGAGCCGGATAGCAACATGGCGCTTTGGATCATAGGCCTCAAGCAGGCCGAGCTCCTCGTTTAAGAACCCGTAAAGGCCACACTCCCGAAAGGCGATGATTGTCTTTTGAAACCAGTTTGTTCCGAGTGCCTCCAGTGAGAGGTCAAACAGCGCGCGATCCTCAAATTGATAGAGCGATACTGCGCCCTTATCGGGGGATGATTGAAAAAAATGGCGTTTCAGGTTGTCCAAAGCGGATTGCTCGAAGCCAGCGACGCAGAATATGGATTGGCCGGATTTGAGGTAGGAACTCGGTTCTCCGCAAACCTCTTTTGCGGTGGCCACCATAGCATCCCAGAAAATGTCGATCGAGGAGGCTGTCAAACCACTGCAGTTACGTCGCCCAACAGGGTCATTTTACCTGTGACCGGATCAATGTCATGGACCGGGTCGGCAATAAGCAACTCAGAGATGTCTTCGAACCCCCCAAAGATAAACGCACCTTCACCTTCTGATAGTATGGCGATTGCCGCCTCGTCCAAATCCGAAGGTTGAGTACCTTCAAGTGGCGTTATCACATCTTCATTGATCAGGCTTTCCAGAAACACATGTGCCTCGCGGCCAGCCTCAGCGTTGGAACTATAGACAGCCTCGATGATCTTTACAGGGTCAGCAGAGCGCAGCACCTCATCCAGCATCACTGAAGCTTTCTCGGATACATCAAAATACTTGCCCGAGACGGTGTTCAATAAAACATAATCATCGTCAAATTTCTCTGCGACGAAGAGTGAATTGTTCAACTCGTAGGCGAATGATTGCGTAGGTTTTTCCATGCGCGCAGGCTATTTTTCGTTGCCGCGTTTTTCAAGGTATTTTCTGCCAAATCTGGGCCATTTGAGATAGTCTTCCATCAAGCGTTTTCGTGGTGCGTGAGGGGGGGGCTGCTGCGGTGAGATGCAATGCATGGCTTTCAGTTCTTCCTTGATATCCAATTGAGGCGACATGCAAATGATTGGCGTCAATGCGGTTCTCTGAAGGCGCCGCTTGCGGGGGTGCAGTGGAACCTTTGGCCAAAAATGAGCTGCGGTTCAAAAAAGGTGCGGCGTAGTCGTCTGAATTTGTCCCAGCATTCAAGAAATGTACAAAAGGCAAAAGCTTGGTCCTATTGGCGACCCCGGCAGGATTCGAACCTGCAACCTGCCCCTTAGGAGGGGGCTGCTCTATCCAGTTGAGCCACGGGGCCGTAAGATTTTCAATGCCTGCCTTTGCTTTGATCGTCAACGCCTACGCCGTGCTAGCTTTTGTGAGCGCCACCAGATAAGAAGGGGAAAATGACTACCCGGGAACTACCCCTTTGAACACGACCCCTAAGCGCCCGCTGACCCTCCGTGATGTATCCGAAGCATCAGGCGTCAGTGAAATGACCGTTAGTCGCGTATTGCGTAACAAAGGTGATGTGAGTGCAGCCACCCGCCAAAAGGTGCAGGACGCGGCCAAACGTCTTGGTTATGTGCCCAACAAGATTGCTGGAGCCCTTGCTTCGCAGCGCGTCAACCTGGTTGCGGTGATCATTCCTTCACTCGGCAATATGGTGTTCCCCGAAGTACTGTCGGGCATTTCTGAAGCATTGGAAGACACTGACCTTCAACCCGTTGTGGGCGTCACCGATTACTTGCCAGAAAAGGAAGAAAAGGTCCTGTTCGAGATGCTGTCGTGGCGTCCATCAGGCGTGATCATTGCAGGGCTGGAGCATTCAGAGGCGTCACAGGCCATGCTGCGACAGGCCGGAATTCCGGTGGTTGAAATCATGGATACTGACGGAGAGCCGATTGATCACTGCGTTGGTATTTCGCATCGCCGCGCAGGTCGCAAAATGGCCGAAGAGATTATCGCCGCGGGCTACAAACGTATTGGCTTTATGGGCACAAAAATGCCTTTGGATCACCGGGCGCGCAAACGCTTTGAAGGGTTCACGCGGACGCTTGCCAAAGCAGGTATCGAGATTGCAGATCAGGAGTTTTATTCCGGTGGCTCGGCCCTGGCCAAAGGCCGCGAGATGACCGCCAAGATGATCGAGCGCACCCCTGATCTCGATTTCCTGTATTACTCGAACGACATGATTGGTGCGGGTGGAATGCTTTATTTGATGGAGCAGGGTATCGATATTCCGGGAAAAATCGGCATTGCCGGGTTCAATGGTGTTGAACTGCTCGAAGGTATGCCGCGCCAACTTGCAACCATGGATGCCTGTCGCCGTGAGATCGGGGTCAAAGCTGCCGAAATCGTTGCCGCGCTCAATCGCGGTGAAGATGGGCCCACAGAACCTGTCGTGCTGGAACCAACACTCGCCGCGGGCGACACATTGCGCCGTGCCTAGATCATCTTGATCACGTCTTTGTCGATCGAAAGCACATAGCCTTTACGCGCGATGTTCTTGACCAAGAGCTCGCTCATCATCTGATTGCCCAAAGTATCACGCAGGCGTTTGATCCGTGTTGCACCGGCGGCCTCATCACAGTCGGCCGCGTTGCGACCCGAGATTACGGCTTCAATCTCAGAGCCAGTGAGGACTTCGTCGTCCATCCTTGCTTCGGCCAGTACAGAGATTGTCTCAATCGCAGCATCGGTCAGTTTGAACTCGAAATCATTGAGATAGACCGCCTTTTGATCGCGACTGATGGTGAGCGAGTTGACCTCGATCCCCTGCCGCTCGATCCGGCTCATACGCCGGTTCATCGCGATCAGCATCACCAGAAAGGCGACGGCAGCGACCAACAATGCCGTCGCAAAAACCAGCAGGACGAAGATAACAAACCGGTAAGACGCCAGTGTGTCCGAGAACGCCGTGCCTGACCCAGCAAGAATCTCAAGCAGCTTGATTTCTGCGTTGCTGGTCAGATTGTCGTTTTCGACGAAAAGCTGTTCGACCCGCGCATTGAATGCATTCGCATCAGGCAGATTGATGAACAGCAAAACGGCTGTGATGGCCAAGATCAAAACAATCGCGGCAATGCCTGCCACAACAATCCTGTTCCCGATTTCACGTGCTTCAGAAGCGGAGGAAGTACTCACCTGCGCTGTCCTTTCTTTCGTCCAGTCCGGCATCATCAAAGACACCCAAAACGTTCAGCAGTTCCCAACCGGCACTGTCCAGCCGATCTTCAAGTTGCTGCTCAGCAGATCCGACAGAGCAATCGCCCCGCACCTCGGCCACGCCGTAATGAAGCCGCAGCGGATCGTCCTGCTTGGCTTTGTAGTCTGCATAGCATGCCGCCTGCACCGCGGTGGTGCTCAGCAACATGGCAAAGACGGAGAAAGAGAGTTGTTTCATAGGCTCACTTGGACCGAAGATCTGACTGCTATTCAATATCGCGCGATGTTATCGCGGCTGCCATCGCATAACCATCCCCCGTTATTGTTTGGCAGCAGTGTTATCCCCCAATTTCCTTTCATCGCCCCGTTTGGCGTCCGCAATGAAAGGACAAATCCATGAAAACCACGCTTACAGCCGCCGTCACCGCCCTGTCTTTGATCCTGACAAGCGCTTCACAAGCTCAAGCCGATGGGCTTGACCGGGAGGATATTGGCAAACTGTTGTTTGGCCTTGTCGCTATCGCCGCTGTTGGTGCTGCGATCGAAAACAACCGTGAGGACAGCAATGAAGCCACGCAGGCGCATGCGTCCCGCACAGGTAGCTGGGCAGACTTGCACCGACCACGCCCGCGCGAGGATACGCGCCGCCGGATTCTGCCGGCAGAGTGTCTGAGCACGGTCGAAACCCGCTTTGGCAACCTGCGCCTTTTTGGTCAGCGGTGCCTTGAGCGGAACTACAGGTTCGTCTCTGATCTTCCTGACCGTTGCCAGGTCCGCATTTATGCAGACCGTGGTCCGCGCACCGGCTACGACCCGCTTTGCCTGCGCGAACAGGGTTACCGGACAAACAGACGTCACTAAGGCGCGTCTCTCCGCGCGGCTGCTCGCCCCAGTTGCCGCGCACATCTATCACGTCACCCTTTGATAAGTGCGCAAGTGAATGTGCAGGTGGCGTGGCAACTGGGGGCAGAGAGGACGGACATGGCTCTCTGCCCCTTTTTTCTTGCGCTCGTGTCTTGCATCTGGTGACTGGGCCTATGAGTGGTCCCGACTTCAGTTTCGAAGCCAACGCGCTGGAACAAGGCTTTGCACGTATCGCTGGCGTCGATGAGGTTGGTCGCGGGCCGCTGGCCGGTCCGGTTGTCGCGGCTGCGGTTGTTCTGGATCCGCAAAACATCCCCGCAGGTTTGAATGATAGCAAAAAGCTGACACCAAGAAAGCGTGCGGGACTCATGCAGGAGCTTCTGGCAACGGCGGATGTCTCGATCGCTCAGGCAACGGTGGCAGAAATTGACGAGCACAACATCCTGCGCGCTTCGCATATTGCGATGGTGCGCGCTGTGGCGGGGCTCAAGACCGCACCCGATCATGTTTTGATCGACGGCAATATGGCACCCCGCGATTTGACGCTTTCATCGCAGACGATTGTCAAAGGTGATGGGCGCTCTGTCTCGATTGCTGCGGCCTCTATCGCTGCCAAACTGTGGCGTGATGAACACATGGTGGCGTTGGCGCAACAGTACCCTCACTATGGCTGGGAAAAGAACGCCGGATACCCGACAGCCCAACATAAATTGGGGCTTCAGCAATTTGGGGTGACCCCCCACCATAGGCGTTCATTTAAGCCGATACACAATATCTTGTATCAAGACAAAATCGTAAGTGATTGATTCAATAAAGTTTTTGACACCGAATCGTCTCTGACTCAAATTGGACCCAGCAAAAGAGCGGGATACCCGCCGGGCTTAGAGGCAAGTTATGACGATCAAAACA
>CAYLMZ010000079.1:6695-11031 GCA_964385035.1 uncultured Loktanella sp. | reverse complement strand
GCTGTGCGCAGGGCCTTGTCAGTGCTTTTCTTGCCAACGTTCTCGAATGCGACGCGTGCCAACTCACGGCCCAAGCGGACAAATCGTTCGCGATCCTCTTCGCGCAATGATCGCCGGATCGCAGTCTTGGCACGGCCCGTGACCGCGATATCGATCCAAGTGGCCTGCGGTGTCTGACCCTCTGCGGTGATAATATCAACGGATTGACCGTTCTTCAGTCGGGTCCAAAGAGGCACCCGCAATCCGTCCACCTTGGCCCCGACGCAAGCCGAGCCAATGCGCGTATGGATCGCAAATGCAAAATCAATCGGGGTGGCACCACGTGGCAGCTTGATGACATCACCCTTGGGCGTAAAGCAGAACACCTGATCCTGATACATCTCCAGCTTGACGGCTTCGAGGAATTCGTCGTGGTCTTGCCCTTCATCAAGGCGCTCGGTCAGGGATGATATCCACTGCACAGGATCGACGGCAAAACGGTTCTCGACCCTTTCGCCGTTCTTGTAGGACCAATGGGCAGCGACACCGGTTTCGGCAACTTCATGCATCTCACGGGTCCGGATCTGGACCTCAACCTGCTTACCATCACGGCCAGAAACAGTTGTATGGATCGAGCGATAGCCGTTCGATTTTGGCTGACTGATGTAATCTTTGAAACGTCCCGGCACGGCACGCCAACGCTGGTGGATCGCACCCAAGACGCGGTAGCAATCGGCCTCGGTCGCGACGATGACGCGGAAACCGTAGATATCAGACAGGCGGCTGAAGCTTTGTTCCTTTTCTTCCATCTTGCGCCAGATGGAATAGGGCTTTTTCGCGCGGCCACTGACCTCGGCCTGAATATCGGCTTTTTCAAGTTCCACGCGCATATCCGACATGATCTTTTGCAGGACATCGCCTGCTTCGCGCTGCAAGGTGATAAAGCGGCGAATGATCGAGTTGCGGCCTTCGGAGTTCAGAACCCGAAACGACAAGTCCTCAAGCTCTTCGCGCATCCATTGCATACCCATGCGACCAGCGAGAGGGGCAAAGATCTCCATCGTCTCGCGGGCCTTTTGAACCTGCTTTTCGGGACGCATGGATTTGATCGTGCGCATGTTATGCAAGCGGTCAGCCAACTTTACGAGTGTCACGCGAAGATCGCGGGACGTTGCCATAAACAGCTTGCGGAAGTTCTCGGCCTGCTTGGTCTGGGTCGAGGTCAGTTGCAGGTTCGTCAGCTTGGTAACGCCATCGACGAGCTCTGCAATCTCGCGGCCAAAGCGCTTCTCAACCTCAGTGAAAGAGGCTTTTGTGTCTTCGATCGTGTCATGCAGCAGGGCGGTGATAATGGTGGCGTCATCCATCTGCTGCTCGGCCAGAATACCAGCGACCGCAACAGGATGGGTGAAATATGGCTCACCGGAATGACGGAATTGGCCGTCGTGCATGTCTGCGCCAAAGGCAAAAGCCTCGCGCAGCATGGCTTGATCTGTATTGGGGTTATAGGCGCGGACCAGCCCAATCAGATCGTCAGCCGATGTCATCTGGTCCAACACCGTCCGGTGCCTTGTGAAGGTCGCGCGATCAGCGCTGACCTTGTGCTTCCATCAAAGCGCGAAGCAGCTTTTCTTCGGACAGGTCATCTTCAGCAGGCTTGTCAGCCTCTGCGCCCATCAACAAAGACATGCTGTCCTCTTCAGGCTCATCAACCTCGATCTGGGTTTGGTTCGCTTCGATCATGCGTTCACGCAGATCATCAGACAGCTGTGTTTCCTCAGCGATTTCGCGCAACGAAACGACAGGGTTCTTGTCGTTGTCGCGGGCCACTGTAATGGCCGACCCTGACGAGATTTCGCGGGCGCGGTGGGCAGCAAGCATCACCAGCTCAAACCGGTTTGGAACCTTATCGACGCAATCTTCTACGGTGACGCGGGCCATGTGCACACTCCAGTCAAGGATTAAAGGGCTTCGGAAGCCGCTTACTTAGTCGGTTCGCGACATATTGGCAAGGGGGCCGGAACGGGCTTTGTCCAGAAATTCAATGGCTTTGCGGCAGGTCTATCGGGACCACTTCGCGCCTTTGTTCCATTGGCAATGCAGCACACATCTCTGCAATCGTGCCAGGCAAGGTAGGATGGCGATAGTCAGGCGCAATATCGCACCAGGGCACGAGCACAAAGGCGCGATCCTGCAAGCGCGGGTGAGGAAGAATCAGTTGATTGGGAGTTTCGTTCAATTGGGCAGCCGCGGGCAGATCGCGCCATGCTGCGTAGGTCTTCTGATCGGGCAAAACTGCATAACCAAACGTCAACAAATCGAGGTCCAGACTCCGCTGACCCCATCTTTGCTTACGTTCTCTGCCTGCTTCTTGTTCAATTTCGTGCAAAGCAGCCAACAGCGCAGCGGGTGTCAGTTCCGTCTCGATTTGCATCACCGCATTCACGAAGTCAGGGCCAATTCCCGCAGGAAAAGCAGGGGTATGAAAGAAGCGGCTAACCTTGGGAGGGACGGGCGAAAGCGCTGCTACCTTTTCGACGGCCTTTGCGACAGTTTCCAACGAACTACCCCAAAAGGATAGGTCATTACTTCCTAAGGCTATAAGCGTGATTTGGCGCATATTTGACCCTTTCCGCAGTTGCACGGTCCACTAGGTTCCCTGCATACTTTAGGAACCTACGCCACCCAAGCACTCACGGGAAAATAAGGCGCAAGGTTGAATTTGAAAGGACGATATATGTTTTATCGGGACGAGCGTCTTGCGCTCTTCATCGATGGCTCAAACCTGTATGCAGCCGCAAAATCACTCGGGTTCGACATCGACTACAAACTGCTCAGGCAGGAATTTATGCGTCGCGGCAAGATGCTGCGGGCATTCTACTACACAGCACTCCTGGAAAATGACGAGTATTCACCAATCAGACCATTGGTTGATTGGTTGAACTACAACGGCTTCACGATGGTGACAAAGCCCGCGAAGGAATACACCGACAGCATGGGCCGCCGGAAGGTCAAGGGAAACATGGACATCGAACTCACGGTGGACGCCATGGAACTTGCCCCGCATGTCGATCACGTTGTGATCTTTTCCGGCGACGGTGACTTCCGGCCATTGGTCGAAGCACTGCAGCGCAAAGGTGTACGTGTCTCGGTTGTGTCCACAATCCGCAGCCAGCCACCAATGATCGCCGACGAATTGCGCCGTCAGGCTGATAACTTCATTGAGCTGGATGAGCTACGCGAAGTCGTTGGGCGCCCCGCCCGCGAACCGCGTGAGGATGTCACTGCCGCGCGCGAAACAGAAGAAGTCTAAGGTCGGGCGCGGCGGGCATTCGGGATGCACCGCCGCGTTCAACTACTGGACCTCACCGCGTCAAAGCCTTACCTCTGGTACAAAGCCGGAGACGCAGATGACCAAACCACCCCTCACGCTTTACCTTGCAGCGCCACGCGGCTTTTGCGCGGGCGTTGATCGTGCGATCAAGATCGTTGAAATGGCACTCGAGAAATGGGGGGCGCCAGTCTACGTGCGGCACGAGATTGTGCACAACAAATACGTTGTTGATAGCTTGCGGGATCAGGGCGCTGTTTTCGTCGAAGAACTGGATGAATGCCCCGATGACCGCCCCGTGATCTTTTCCGCACATGGCGTGCCCAAGTCGGTTCCGGCCGCCGCCGCCCAACGCGAAATGATCTATGTTGACGCCACCTGCCCCTTGGTCAGCAAAGTCCACATCGAGGCCCAGCGCCACGCCGACAACGGGCTGCAAATGATCATGATTGGGCACGAAGGGCACCCTGAAACCGTGGGCACAATGGGCCAACTCCCCGAGGGCGAGGTGTTACTGGTCGAAACAGTTGCCGACGTGGCAACGGTCGAGGTCCGCGACCCTGACAAGCTGGCTTTCGTGACCCAGACGACCCTTTCGGTTGATGATACGGCAGATATTGTTGCTGCACTCTATGATCGGTTCCCCGGTATCGTCGGCCCCCACAAAGAAGATATCTGCTACGCAACCACAAACCGCCAAGAAGCGGTTAAGGCGATGGCCCCCAAATGCGATGCGATGCTTGTGGTCGGTGCGCCCAACTCTTCCAACTCCAAACGGCTGGTCGAAGTCGGCGCGCGAGCAGGGTGCCAATACGCGCAGCTGGTGCAGCGGGCTGCCGACATAGATTGGCGCGCGCTTGAAGGGATCTCGTCAATGGGGATCACCGCCGGGGCCTCAGCGCCCGAAGTGCTGATCACAGAAGTCATCGACGCGTTCAAAGATCGCTTCGACACAACAGTCGAGATGGTCGTCACCGCCGAAGAAAACGTGGAATTCAAAGTCCCTCGCGTCCTGCGCGAACCTGC
>CAYLMZ010000079.1:0-6595 GCA_964385035.1 uncultured Loktanella sp. | reverse complement strand
TCACCGCCGAAGAAAACGTGGAATTCAAAGTCCCTCGCGTCCTGCGCGAACCTGCGTAGTCGTGCAAAACTGATCGAAGAGTTACGATGAACGCCATCCCACGCTCAGCACTTTATCTTGGACTTGCCGGATTGCTCCCTTTTTTGTGGGGGCTTTTGACAATCTATCATCCGGGGCTGATGAACTGGGGACTGTCGGCTCTTGGGGGTCGATTTGTCGGGCCATACGTGCAGCTGTTTTACGGGGCAATCATCCTGTCATTCATGTCAGGCGTGCTGTGGGGGTTCGCGACCAAAGCGACAGGTCAAACCGCTACAGCCAGCTACATCCTATCGGTGATCCCGGCTCTTTGGGCATTCTTTATGACAGGCGGCGGACCGACAACGGCGGCTGTGAACCTGATCGTTGGCTTTCTGGGGCTTTTGCTTTTGGATTGGCATTTCTGGCGGCTGGGTCTGGCGCCATCGTGGTGGATGCACCTGCGTGTGCTGCTGACAGCGATCGTGATCCTGAGCTACCTGCCACTGGTCTTTTGATGGTCGATGAACGCACCATAGCCGTCTATGATGCCAAGGCCGGCGAATACGCCGAAGTCTTTACCGACAGATCACCCGACCAAAGCCTTGCGGACTTCATCGCCTTGATACCTATGGGCGGGAACGTTCTCGACCTTGGCTGCGGGCCGGGACGGGCATCGGTGCATATGCGCGATGCGGGCCTGATCCCCGATCCGTTGGATGCATCGGCAAGCATGGTAGCTTTGGCGCAGGATCAGGGGCTACCCGCGCGGCAGGCAACATTTGACGACATCACGGGGACAGCGATCTATGATGGCGTATGGGCGAACTTCAGCCTGCTTCACGCCCCACGTGATGCACTGCCAAAGCACCTGTCAGCTATCGCAACTGCGTTGAAACCCCGAGGCATCCTTCATATTGGTATGAAGTCAGGACAAGGTGCGGCGCGCGACGGGATTGAACGGCTCTATACCTATGTAGAAACTGATGAACTGGCGGCGCTATTGGAAACCGCTGGGCTGAGTGTGATTTACACGCGCGAAGGGGCAGAGGTTGGCATGGCCGGCACGAAAGACCCGTTTATCATTATGCGAGCAAAAAAAGATGGCTGAGTTCTTTGCCTACACAGATGGGGCATGCTCCGGCAATCCGGGTCCGGGCGGTTGGGGAGCGCTGCTTGTGGCACGCGAAGGCGGCTCAGTCGTGAAAGAGCGCGAACTCAACGGCGGTGAACCCGAGACAACCAACAACCGGATGGAGCTGATGGCCGCGATTTCAGCGCTGGAAACGCTGGAGCGGCCAACCAAACTGACAGTTGTGACAGACAGTTCTTATGTCAAAGACGGCATCACAAAATGGATCCATGGCTGGAAGAAAAAGGGCTGGACCAAAAAGGGAGGGCTTAAGAATGCTGAACTCTGGCAACGGCTTGATGCAGCAGCAGCCCGCCACGACGTCACCTGGGAATGGGTGAAAGGCCACGCCGGGCACCCTGAAAACGAACGCGCCGATGAGCTGGCACGCAAAGGCATGGAGCCGTTTAAACCATGAAAGACCCCCTTTTACTATTGCCCGGCATGATGTGCGACGCACGGCTTTATGGGCCGCAGCTTGCCGCCTTTAGTCACGAACGCGCCGTCAGTGTCGCCCCGATGAGCGATCACGACACGGTCGAGGCTTTGGCCGCTGACATCCTTGCGGCGGCACCGGCAAAATTCGCGCTCGCTGGCCTGTCGATGGGCGGGATCGTCGCGATGGAAGTCTTCCGCCAAGCACCGGCACGTGTCACGCGGTTGGCGTTACTCGATACAAACCCCAAAGCCGAAGTGCCGGAAGTTGCCGCAAGACGCGAGCCGCAGATCGCCAAGGTGCGCGAGGGTCACCTGCGCGCCGTCATGCGCGACGAGATGAAACCGAATTACCTCACGGATGGGCCAAACATGGGGCAAATCCTTGATCTGTGCATGGCCATGGCTGAAACCGTCGGCCCAGAGGTGTTTGTGCGCCAATCCCGCGCACTGCAAACGCGGCCGGATCAGCAGGAAACGCTCAAACAGGTCGTGGTCCCGACGCTGGTTCTTTGTGGTGAAGACGACGCGCTTTGTCCGATCCATCGGCACGAATTGATGCACGCGCTGATCCCGCACGCGCAATTGACCATCATCAAGCAGGCAGGCCACCTGCCAACACTTGAACAACCCCACGCAACGAACGAGGCGCTCGCGACATGGCTGAACCAGTAATTCCCGCCGATCTGTTGGAACTCTTGCAACGGGTCGATACCCCCACGGTTTGCAACGCAATCGAAGTGGCGCAGGGCAAACGCGGGTTCAACGCCTTCACCAAAGGCACGATGCAATGCTCCGCCCCCGGAGAGGTCATGGTCGGTTTCGCCCGCACCGCCAAAATTGCAGGGCAGGAACCACCGACCGAAGACCCAGACGTCATACGTGCGCGCCGTTTGGACTATTTCCGCAATATGGCTGATGGCCCACGCCCCGCCATCGCGGTGCTCGAAGATGTGGATTATCCCAATTGCGTCAGCGCATGGTGGGGCGAGGTGCACACAAACGTGCACAAGGGCCTTGGCCTGAACGGCGCCCTGACCAATGGCGTGATGCGGGATCTTGGTGATCTGGCCGAGGGCTTTCCGGTCGTTGCAGGATCTATCGGCCCAAGCCATGCCTTTGTGCATGTGCGTGAACTCGGCACACCTGTGAATGTCTTCGGGATGACCGTGAACCAAGGCGATCTTGTGCACGCTGACAGGCACGGCGGCCTTGTGATTCCGCCTGAGGTGATCCCCGACCTCAAAGGCGCAATCGAAAAGATGTGGGCCGGTGAGCAGATCATCCTCGGACCAGCGAAAGAACCTGATTTCAATCTCGACAAACTGCTGGAAGCATGGCGGGCCTTTGAAAAGGCGCGGACTTAACTGACCTTCAGGACAATCTTGCCGATATGGGCGCTGCTTTCCATGCGGGCATGGGCGGCGGCGGCCTCTTCCAACGGGAACTCCTGATCCATCACAGGGGCAATCTTGCCTGCTGCAATCAAAGGCCACACCTCGGTGCGCAACGCATCAGCGATCCGGGCTTTGGCCAGATCCGACTGAGGGCGCAGGGTCGATCCTGTCAAGGTCAGGCGACGTGTCATCATTTGCACAAGGTTCAATTCGGCTTTCGGGCCTTGCAGAAATGCGATCTGGACCAGCCGCCCGTCATCGGCCAGCGCTTTGATATTGCGCTGGATATACGAGCCCCCGACCATATCAAGGATCACATCGGCGCCGCCGACAGCTTTCATTTTTTCAACAAAATCAGCGTCGCGATAATTGATCGCCGCCTCAGCGCCCAGTTCGACGCAAGCTGCACATTTTTGGTCTGAACCTGCCGTGGCAAAGACGCGTGCACCAAAGGCTTTGGCCAACTGGATGGCTGTTGTGCCGATCCCCGAACTGCCACCATGGACAAGAAAGCGCTCTCCGGCGCGAAGGCCGCCGCGCATAAAGACGTTTGACCAAACCGTGAAAAATGTCTCTGGCAAGCAAGCGGCCTGCTTGAGTGACAAGGCACCGGGCATGGGCAGGCAATGGGCGGCAGGGGTTGCGACATATTCGGCATAG
The DNA here is from genome assembly GCA_964385035.1 of uncultured Loktanella sp. Classification (GTDB taxonomy): domain Bacteria; phylum Pseudomonadota; class Alphaproteobacteria; order Rhodobacterales; family Rhodobacteraceae; genus Yoonia. The sequence goes on along the minus strand of CAYLMZ010000079.1, from coordinate 2,953 downwards.
CCACCGCCGGGCAAGAGGGCGCAGACCTGATCGCCGACTTTCGGGCTGGCCACGCCGGCACCGACAGCAACCACTTCGCCCGAGGCCTCTAACCCTGGCAAATCACTTGCGCCCTTCGGGGGATTGTAGAGACCAGCGCGCTGCAAGGCATCGGGGCGATTGACCCCGGCGTAGGCAACCTTGATCACAACCTGATCACTGGCCGGTTCCGGCATGGGTCTTTCGGTGGGCGCCAATACCTCTGGCCCGCCATGTTCAGTGATCTCAATTGCTTTCATCGCAGCATCCTTTCGCGTTCATGAAAGCTATGCGGCATTCAGCAGACGAAGACAAACATGCGACGTCACCGTGGCGGTGTTTGATCGCGCCAGACCCCCGGGAGATCAATGTCTGTAACTTGCTTTGGGGCTTTCACACTCGCCGCCATCCGCTCGAGCGTCGCGGCAAAGGGCTTGAGCAGCGGGCTTGCCTTCGCTTGGGCCTTCGCCTTTTCAAATTGCATAACGTTATCGATACGGCGGTCGATAAATGCATGTGTAGCTTGTTCATCAAGGCTGTCATCGCCAAGCCAATACAAAACAACGGCACTATAGACGCCCGAAAGCGTTAACCGCTTTGTGTACCAGTTCGCATCGCGCGATGTGTCCCCCAGCGCAGTCCAGATCGCATCTGCCGTCCCCCAAACGAGTTTCGCGCCCTCGGGTGCCATATGGGGAAGTGCAAACATGGTCGTGCCGCGGCGCACCGCCTCTTTGTCGTCAACCGCGGCAAGCCGCAGGCGAATGGCTTGGGCAACCTTGTCGCGAAACCGCAAATCGGTCAGATCGGCCTGTTCCAGAGCGGCAACCATAGCCGCATCACCGCGCTTGTGATAGGCAATCGCCAGATCAAGAGCGCCGCGCGGGCACGACACTTTTGCTGCGGCAGGATCAACATCGCTGTCGTGCAGGGCCGCATCAAAAGTAGACGGCGTCCAACCGTCGAAAGCGACATGGGGCAACGCTGCATCAAGCAAGCGGTCAAGCAGCGGATCATCCTGGGCAGTCATCGTGGAACCTCTCTGGCTTGGGGTACTAGACAAACTAGACCACCTTTGCTATCTGCCCACTTCCTGCAATTTTTGCAAATCCAACTTAGAAAGGTGGTGTAAACCACATGCAGGTTAGTGTTCGTGATAACAACGTCGATCAGGCGTTGCGTGCTCTGAAGAAGAAGCTTCAGCGCGAGGGTGTTTTCCGTGAAATGAAGCTCAAGCAGCATTTCGAAAAGCCTTCCGTGCGCAAAGCGCGCGAAAAAGCAGAAGCGATCCGCCGTCAGCGTAAGCTGGCGCGCAAGAAGCTCCAGCGTGAAGGTCTGCTTTAAGCGACCTTTCGACATGACGATCAAGAACCCCAGCTAAGTCATTGGCTGGGGTTTTTTGTTGGCTGGCCACAAAATCTTCAATAACGCGCATCCAAACCAACTTGATCAGGCCATCTTGTGCTGGCCCGCACGCTGCAGGAAACCGCGCCGCGTGGTAGCTGGATCAGTGAACCTAAGCTGCCGCGGGTGTCTGATCGATCGTCGTTTTGCTGCCGAACTCAAAGTCGGCAATCAAACCAGCAAGTTGTTCGGACCTCTGCGCAATATCATGTGAGGCGGATGTTGTATCATCCGACATCGCCATGTTCTTTGCCGCAAGTTCATTGATCACAGTCATAGAGGATGCCAGTTCCTTGAGGTTGCTGACCTGAGATTGCGCGCCCTGGGCGACCCTGGTCAACACGTCGTCAACGCGCATAATCCCGTCAGAAATCTCTTCAAGTGCAGCCCCGGTCCGGTCGACCAGCGCCCCGCCCTCACGAACGTGAGCCCCGCTTTCATCGACAAGTGCCTTGATATCCGTTGTTGCCTGACTTGCCCGCTGCGCCAACGCGCGGACCTCGGATGCAACAACGGCAAAGCCGCGACCCGCCGTTCCCGCGCGCGCCGCTTCGACGCCTGCATTCAACGCGAGCAGGTTCGTCTGGAACGAGATATCTTCAATCATGGAAATGATTGCCCCGATTTGTTCGGATGACGTGCGAATCCGGTCCATCGCGGCAACGGCATCACGCATCAGATCGGCAGAGGCAGTCGCTTGCTTTCTTGCGGTCCCAGCCATGTTTGATGCTGTGACAATATCATCGCCGAACGCCTCTACCTCTTGCGATAGCGTTCCCACCCGATCCGCCGTCTGCCGGATTGTGTCGACCTGTTCATTGGTCCGTCGTGCCAGATCAGTGGCGGAGGCTTTCATGCCTGATGCTGCCCGATCGAGATCGGAAACTGTTTGTGCAATCGCGCCAAGCACCTGTCGCAAACGCGCCGCCGCCATGTTAAAATCGGTTCGAATACTGTCATAATCGGAATCAAGCGGTTCATCGAATTGGCACGACAGATCGGCCTTTGCCAAGGCAGCAAGCCCTTCGGTGACCAGTTCAACCACTTCGCCATGTTTGGCATTCAGCATCATTTCGTCAGCGGCCTTCATCTCTTCTGCCTCGTGACGCAGAGCCAGAGTTTCCTGCTTGAAGTGGTAAATCGCTCGCGCCATTTGGCTGATCTCATCTTTGCGATCAATGCTTGGAACGAAGGCATTAAATTCACCCTTGGCAAAGCCATAGACAACTCTTGTCAATGCTTTGATCCGACGGATCATCCATTCAAAACTTATGATCGAGAACAGGCCAACAAGCACGATCGATACAGCCCCCAGTGTCACCACGCTACGCAAAGATGCCATGCTCTCACTTTGCACGGCGGCTGCGAGCGCGTTGATTTCTCCTGTCAGGCTCCGCTCCACCTCTCGGAGTTCATCAATCCATGCCGTCGAGATCTGGAACCATAAGGCAGGCGCCATCGTTTGCGCGTCGCCCGACTGGACCGTGGCAATGATTGTGTCCCGAGCGGCTTGGATGTCGGCAAATGCGTC
>CAYLMZ010000078.1:0-11081 GCA_964385035.1 uncultured Loktanella sp. | reverse complement strand
TGATGCAGGTGATGCCGCGCACCGCAGAGGAAGTGGCGGGCAATTTGGGCCTACCATACTCACGTGCCCGCTTGACGGCTGATTGGGAGTACAACGCGACACTTGGTGCTGCTTATCTGGCCTACCTCACCGATGAATTCGGCCCGACACCCGTCATGATCGCGGCCGGATATAACGCGGGCCCAAGTCGTCCTAAGCAATGGATGGCAGAGCGGGGCGACCCGCGTTTGCGTGAAATGGACGTGGTTGATTGGATTGAGCACATCCCCTTTCGCGAGACCCGCAACTATGTGATGCGTGTCACTGAAAGCCTGCCGATCTACGAAGCGCGCCTGACCGGTCAAACAGGATCGGTACAGTTCACGCGGTTGTTGCTGGGGCAAAAGCCCCTGATCCGACCGGTTGCCCGGCCTGCGCAAAGAGATCCGTCTGCCCCGACCGTGCGTCCGACCGCGCGCCCCTAGGTCGCTTTGCGTGACCGCCAAAGCGTAAAGAGCCCAGCACCGACGACGATTGCGGCACCGAGTGCTACGTTGGGCCTCAGAGTCTCGCCCATCAGGAAAATGCCGATGGCGGCGGCAAAAACCAGTTGCAAATAGGCGAAGGGCTGTACTGCACTCGCCTCGGCCACTTCGTAGGTTTTGATCAAGAGCCAATGGCCAGATGCGCCGGTGATGCAAAGCGCGCTCATCCAGAGCCAATCGCCGCTGCTCATTGGCTCCCAATACCAAACACCGGCCACGGTCATGACGACGGCTCCTGATACGCCGGTCCAGAAAAAGGACGTTGCGGTGCTGTCTTTGCGGGCGGCATAGCGGGTCAGCAAACCATAAAGCGCGAACATGAAAGCAGAGGCTAATGGGATGACCGCAGCGGGCGCGAAAACAGCGTAACCCGGCTGCAAGATCACCAGAACGCCGACGAACCCGATCCCGATGGCGACCCACCTTCGCCAGCCGACCTGTTCGCCCAAGACAGGTCCAGAAAGTGCTGCAATGAGAAGGGGATAGCAGGCAAAAATTGCATGACTTTCGACAAGGCCCAGCAGGACGAATGCGCTGACCATCACGCAGATCTCAAGCGCCAGCAGTGTCCCGCGCGTGATCTGCAGGATGGGCTGTTTCGTGGCCGCCGCCGCACGGATCGAACCCGATTGCCGCGTCGCGATGGTGATGACGAAAGCCGCAAAGAACCAATAGCGGATCATCACGATCATGATCACGTTGTAGTTCTCGGCCAGATGGCGCGAGATACCGTCTTGCACGGCAAACACGAACGTCGTTGCGGTCATCAAGAGGATGCCAAGGCGCTGATTATTCTGCATCTTTCAACCTTGCCGCGGTCATGTGCCGCTTGCGCCCAAAGCCGGGGACGCGGGTGACTTCAAAGCCTGCTTCGTCTAAAGCGCGGCGGACATGACCAGCGGCACTGTAGGTTGCGGCGGTGCCTCCGGACTTCGTGTGTTGGCCCACGGCTTTGATCAAATCCGGCTCCCAGAGTTCGGGGTTTTTGGCAGGCGAGAACCCGTCGAGGAACCACGCATCGGCTTTGCCTTCCCATGCTGGGACGGTTCTGCGCGCGTCGCCGATTACCACATTCAGGGTCACGTTTTCGGTGATCTGGATGCTGTCAAACCCCTGTCGGCAAAACGTCAGCAAAACGTCGGCAAAACGTCGGACTTTTGGGAAATTGGACAAGGCTTGTTCCATCGCCTCTGGCGCCATCGGGAAGGCCTCAAAAGAGGTGAATGTCAGGTTGCCCAGTGCCCCCGCCTCTTCCCATGCTGCCCAAGTAACGAGAAAGCTCAGCCCCGTTCCGAACCCCAACTCGGCAATGTGAAAATCACCCCCGAACCGCGCGGGTAGATCGTTGCCCGCCAGAAAGACGTGCTGTGTTTCGGCAACGCCATTGTCGAGCGAGTAATAAGGATCATCGAACGCCACAGCGATCGGCACGCCGTCGCGCCAGTCGAGTTTTGCTGTCTGGTCTGTCATGCACGCCTGCCCTATGTCTGAGCCATCTTTGAGCGGAAGGGCCAAAAATGGCAACGGCAGATATCACGGTGATGGGGGCGGGCATTTTTGGTCTGTCGGTTGCCTATGCCTGTGCCGCGCGCGGCGCGCGGGTCCGCGTGATTGATCCTCATGGCGTCGGGGCCGGGTCCAGCGGCGGGATTGTCGGTGCGCTTGCCCCGCATGTCCCTGAGAACTGGAACGAGAAAAAGGCGTTTCAATTCGATAGCCTCATGATGGCAGAGGGTTTTTGGGCCAAGGTCCGTGACATTTCTGGCGAGGATGCAGGCTATCTGCGCTCTGGTCGGTTGCAGCCTTTGGCCGATGACCGCGCTGTCGCGCTCGCGCAAGCGCGGGCTGAAACAGCGAAAGCCTTGTGGCAGGGCAAAGCGACGTGGCAGATCCTTCCTGTCGGTGATGAAACTTGGATGCCACCGTCACTGACAGGGCAGGTGGTTTACGATACGCTGTCCGCTTTGATGCAACCGCGCCGTGCCACGCGCGCCCTTGCCAAGGCCGTCGTAGCGTTGGGCGGTGAGATCGTTACAAACGGTCCGACCGAAGGTAAGGTCGTTTGGGCGACCGGCTGGGACGGTATGAAAGAGGTGGGTGGCAATGGGGTCAAGGGCCAAGCGGCCTTGCTGGATTTTGATGCGAAGGGTAGCCCCCAGCTTTTTGCTGATGCCTTGCATATCATCCCACATACGGATGGCACGGTGGCTGTTGGTTCGACGTCTGAACGAGAGTTTGATGCACCTGACACGACGGATGCCCAGCTCGACGATGTACTTGCGCGTGCGTATACAGCATTTCCTGTCCTGAAAGTTGCCCCTGTCATCGAACGTTGGGCCGGTGTCCGACCGCGCAGCAAAAGCCGCGCACCGGTCCTGGGGGCGCACCCGACCAAAGATGGTGAATTCATCGCCAACGGCGGATTCAAGATCGGCTTTGGCATGGCCCCGAAGGTGGGCGAGGTGATGGCCGACCTGTTGCTTGATGGTGCCGACCAGATCCCGGAGGGTTTCCGCGCCTAGGCTGCTGGCGCTTGCGCGTAAGGCAGATGCCCGGTTTTGATCCAGATATCTGCACCAGCTTCTCCGGCTGTGAGGTCCAAAGCTGCGCCCTCTGGGAGCCGTAGCCAACTTCCCTTGCGCAATGCATCGCCCCCTTCTTCGGCCGTTCCGTCGATCATGAGCAATTCTGCACCACCGGACGGTGTTTCCGAAAGATTGGCACCAGCGGCCAGCCGCAGAAATCGCACCGTCTCGCGCGGGTCTTGATGAAGCATCGCGGACATGACGCCCGCACCCGCAGCGGTGAGTTCATTGGCCATGTCCTTGCGAAACTGCGTCCGGTCGTCAGGATCAAACTGCCAGAGTTTCACAAAGATCGTGCACCCTCCCTGGGCCCCGGGTGTATGGGCTGTAGTCGGCGGATTGCGCACATAGGTCCCTGTCGGGTAATCCCCGTGTTCGTCTTGAAACGTCCCCTCAAGCACGATGAATTCTTCGCCGCCCGTATGTGTGTGTGCCGAAAATTTGCTGCCGGGCGCGTAGCGCACGATGGATGTGGCCCGTGCAACCTCATCCCCGATCCGGTCCAGCATGCGCCGGTCCACCCCCGCCATGGGTGAGGCCACCCAATCAAGACCTTCGGAATGCACCAAGGCCCGTTCGCTGAAATCTGCGTTGAGTTCCATGTTCGTCCCTTAAAGCTTTTCAATCGTGACGCCGGCAGCGGTGAGTGCCGCGCGCACCTCGCGCGCCATCGTGACCGCACCTGGTGTGTCCCCGTGCAGGCAGATTGTGTCGATCTTGCAAGGGATGTGCTTGCCGCTTTCAGAGATGATTGCCCCTGCCTCTAGCATTTTCAGGATACGCGGTGCGGCGGTTTCTGCATCATGCAGCACCGCGCCGGGCAGTTTGCGATCAACGAGCGTTGCATCATCGTTGTAGGCCCTGTCTGCGAAAATCTCGCCCGCCCAGTTGCACCCGAGCTCTTTGACGACTTCCTCCATCGCGGTCGCGGCCAGCACCATGATCACGATGTCAGGATCGACGGCGAGTGCTGCCTCATAGCACGCTTTGGCAAGGTCGTGATCGACTGAGGCCATGTTTGACAACGCCCCGTGCAGTTTCAGATGCCGGACATGTCCGCCTGCGCGTTTGGCAATCGCTTGAGCGGCCCCCAGTTGGTAGGCCACAGCATTGGCAATTTCATCGTGGGGCAGGGGCAGTTTGCGCCGCCCGAACCCCTTGAGGTCGGCAAAGCCGGGGTGCGCCCCGATCCCAACCCCATTTGCCACGGCGCTTTGCATGGTCTGATGCATCACATCCGGGTCGCCTGCGTGAAACCCGCAGGCGATGTTGGCCGAGCTGATCACTTCCAAGAGGGCGTGATCGTCACCCATGCTCCATGGTCCAAAGCCTTCGCCCATGTCTGCGTTCAGATCGACTGTCAGGGTCATTGTGTCATCTTTCCAGATCATCTCCGCGGGTTGTCCCGCTGATCAATTGGTAGCCGCCCAGATCGGGAATGTCATGGGGATCGCGGATCAGGGGCGTGCAACTTTGAGACAGTTGCCTGAGCAGGTCGGCGTCAGAGAGCGCCGTTGCATCTGCTGTGTCCAGATCGATGAACGCAAACGAAAGAGCAGTTCCCGGCCCGGCTTGGGCGATTTTGGGCAGGTCGGCGGGGATCACCGTTCCTATCCGAGGGTAGCCGCCGATTGTTTGGCATTCGGACAACAGGATATAGGGCACCCCGCCCCCTGCGATCTGGATATCGCCCGGCACGATCAGGTCTGAAACCAGCGTGAGCCCGCCTGCCGTAGGGAAGCCTTCCCCCTCATAGTCAAGTTTGATCCCTTGCCTGTTCCCGCGCGGGCTGCGGGTAAAGCTCGTGGTTGTAAAGGCGGTCTGGGTCTCTTTGGCAAAGAAATCGGTTTGTGGGCCAGCCATGATCCGGATTGACCCGCCTGCAAGGCGGGGCGCGACTGCAAGTGTGGTTGGACCTTTCTCGGGTTCCGGATCGTCTCCGATGGGCAGCCTGTCGCCAGCTTGCAGCACACGGCCTATAGCTGCGGTCAGATGGGTTGCGCGGCTGTCCATTGTTGCATCTGTCAAGATGCCGCCCGCGACGCCAAGATACCCAAAGACCCCTTCCTTTGCCCCCCCGATGGTCAGTTTTTGATCTGGCATCAGCCGGGCAGTCGTATTGGCTTGCAGGGGAATGCCGTCGATACTGGCAGTCATCGTCGCCCCGGTCAGTGCGATCCGTGTTGGGGCCGTCACTGCGAAAGTGCCGCCGAACCCCATCATCTCAAGAACCGCTGTTTGCGTGTCGCCCCCAAGGAGTGCCGCGATTTCGAGGGCGGCCAAACGATCGGCTGCACCGCCGCGCGATAGGCCCCGGGCTGTCCAGCCGGGGCGCCCAAGGTCCTGCACGGTGATGCAAGGTCCTGCCTTGTGGACAATGAGATGCGGCATCAGACCGACACCTCGCAGCGTGCCCCACCGTCTGGGTCGTCTGCGGCCAGAAGTGTCGCCATGCTTGTGTCATCCACCTGAACAAATGACACCTGATCGCCCGGTGAAAAGGCAAATGGGTCTGCTGCATGCGGCCGGTAGACGTCAAAGGCTGTCTGCCCGATATGCCGCCACCCGGTTGGTGCATCAGCTGCCCAAACAATAAGCTGTTGCACAGCGGTGATCAGTGCCCCGCGCGGCAGGCTTTCGGTCAATGTGGTGCGACGCGGTATCGCCCAATGGCCCGGCAACATGCCCAGATAGGGTTGGCCCGGGGCAAATCCGATGGCAATGACACGGACTGTTGTGTTGGTGATGTCATGAATGGCTTGGTCTTCGGTGATATTGGCCAGTGCGGCGGCCTCTGCCAGTTCCGGTGCATGATCAGGCCCAAAGGCCACAGGTATATGCCAATGACGAACCGCCCTTGGTGCGGTGTCAAAGTCTGCGGCCAGAATGCTTTGTATGGCTGATATTGCCGTTCTCCTGTCTGTGACCTGTGGGTCAAACTGGACCCGCACGGAAACCAGAGAGGACGCGACCTCGGTCACGCCTGAAATGCCTGCCGCCTCGACGGCTGCGCGGAACGCAAGTGCCTTCGCATTTGCCTGATCGCTCAGGTCGCGTGCAAACCGCACGAGGATACCGTCGATGCCAGAGGCCAGGATTTCGGGTTGGTCGCTCATGCTTCCTTGATACGCGCAGGGGCGGTAGGCGCAAGCGGGCACTGGGAGGACTGCAACAATCCATGACGCCGATATGATCAGGGTTCATTTCCTGTTTCAGCGTGAAGTCAGTAGCACCGAAGGCGACACGCTTTTGAATGGAGAATGAGTAATGCGTACCCCAAACCTGACGACTTTATTGATCCTTGCAGCCATGGCGGGCCCAGCGATGGCGCAAGAAGACACAACAGAAACGGACACAATGGCCGAAGAGGTCATGGACGAGATGATCGATGCTGTCGAAGAAATGGCTGACGACGTAGAAGACGCGACGACAGAAGATATGGCGGACGACACGATGGCTGATGACGGGATCGAGGACACAATGTCCGACGATGCGATGTCTGACGACGCGATGGAGGATACCATGTCCGACGACACTATGTCGGATGATACGATGGCCGACGACGCATCAGAAGACGCGATGACCGATGATGTGATGGAAGACGAAGCGCCTTCTCTTGAAGAGATCGCGGCCAGTGACCCCGATCTTGAGATGCGCGAAGGCGAGGACGGCGAAGCCGATGCCATGGTGATGCTGTCAGATGTTCTGTTCAGCTTTGGTGATGCGTCGCTTGAACCCGCGGCTCTAGATGTTCTGGCCGGTATTGGCGCCAAACTTGATGGTGTGACTTCGCTTGAGATCACGGGCCACACGGATTCTGTCGGGACCGAAGAGTTCAATCTCGCACTTGGACAACGCCGCGCGGATGCCGTGCGGGATTGGTTGATTGCAAACACACCACTTACCGCTGAGGTCATTACGGCGCGTGGTGTTGGTGAAGCGGAACCGATTGCTGACAACCGCACCGCGGATGGTGCTGACAACCCCGATGGGCGCGCCTTGAACCGTCGGGTTGAATTCACCTTGCCTGACGCAGGCTGATCAATCGAAGTCTACGTTGAACTGTCTGACGACCTGGGCCACCTGGGCGTCAGACAATCCTACCGCATCAAGACTGCGGGTCAGGATGGCGAGCTTTGCGGTCTCTTCTAGCTCTTCCATAGCATAGACTGCGGCCTCAAGCGATTTACCCGCGACAACCGGTCCGTGATTGGCCAGCAGGACCGCGCTGCGTTTTCCGGCAAGCCCGCGCACCGCTTCGCCCATGCCCGGATCGCCCGGCAAAAAGAAGGGCAGTAGCTTGACTTTGCCCAACCGCATCAGCGTGTAAGGCGTCAGCGGGGGCAGAACGTTGTCCGGATCAACATCCGGCAGCATCGACAGGGCGACCGAATGGGTCGGGTGCAGGTGAACGACCGCGCCAGCCTGCGCGCGGGTATCGTAAAAGGCGGTGTGCAGGGCCACTTCTTTTGTTGGTTGATCACCGGACAGCTGGTTTCCTTGCGCATCCAGTTTGCTGATCTGTGCAGGATCAAGGAACCCCATTGAGCTTCCTGTGGGCGTCACAAGCAGCGTCCCATCCGTCAAGCGCTGTGAGATATTGCCCGATGATCCGCAGGTCAGGCCGCGGTCGAAAATCGACTTGGCAAAGCGGGTGATCGCCTCGCGTGCCTTTGCCTCTTCGCTCATGTGCTTGTCTCCATGTCGCGCAGGGCGCTGGCAAAGAAAGCCTCGTCGCCAAAATTACCGGACTTGAGCGCAAGTGCCATGTCTCCGAAACGCAAAGCAGGCACCCCGTTTGCGAGCTTCGGGCCGATGTGCAGGACCTGAGCTTTTAGACCTGTGACAACCGCGCCAGAGGTCTCTCCGCCAGCCACGACCATCCGTTTCAGCCCGCGCTGGGCGAGGTTTGCCGCGAGGTCCGAGAAAAAGGATTCGATGGCGTTCGCCACGGCCTCTTGGCCGTAAGTGTCTTGCGCGGCCCTGACGATTTCGGGATCGGCGGATGAGTAAACCAGCGGCGGCGTGTCTTGTGCCATCACCCAATCCGCAATCGATGTGACCGTCACCATATCGGACATCACGTCATTGGCCCGTATTTCGCAGGTCGGGCCGATCTTGCTGTAGTGGGCGACTTGTCCGCGTGTCGCCCGGCTGCAAGATCCTGACAAGATCACGCCTTTGCCTGTTACCGCGTTCCACGAAGGTGTTGCCGGGATCGCGCCAAAGTTCGCAGGCAGGCCGATGGCGATCCCGGAGCCGCCTGTCAAAAGCTTGAGCCCCTTTGCTGCCAGCCCAATGTGGCGCAAGTCGTCGTCGGTGATTGCATCAACAATGACCATGGCCCGGTCATCAGCCAGCGCATCACGCATTGCTGCAGCACCTTGCGCCACAATGCTTTGAGGCAGATGCGCAACCGGCCAACCGGTCTGGCGTTGCAGCACCCGCCTGAGATCGGCGTCGCGCATTGGCGTCAGGGGATGGTCCTGCATCCCGCTTTCGTTGAGCAGCACATCGTTCACGAAAAGATGCCCCATGTAGACGCTGCGTCCGTTTGCAGGAAAGGCCGGGCAGACCAGGACCTGATGTGCGCCTAGCCTTTCGGCAAGCGCCTCTGTCACCTGACCGATATTTCCAGCATCTGTGCTGTCGAAAGTAGAGCAGATCTTGAAAATGATCTGTTCGGCACCCTGTGCCTGAAGCCAGTCACAGGCAGCCAAGCTTTGCGCAATCGCGTCCTCCACTGCAATCGTGCGGGACTTGAGCGCAACAACGCCCGCATCAACGTCCACGTTTCCTTGCGGGATGCCAACAAACTGTGCCGTGCGCATGCCCCCCTCGGCCAAGGTCAGGGCGATGTCGGAAGCGCCGGTGAAATCGTCTGCGATGACTCCGATTTTCATAGTTTGCGCCCTTTGTCCAAGCGTGTGATGTGGGGTGCGATATCCTGCGGGAAATGCGAACGCACGAGCGGATCATGGCCGGGGATGATCAGGTCGGGAGATGATGCGAGCCGATAAAGCGTATCAAAGCCATCCAACATGTTTTGCAGGTCCACCACGATCGGGAAGGGTTTGCGCGCTTCGAAATTTTCGTAGTAGTGCGCGGCGTCCGAGGCCAGCACCAACCAGCCCGCGGCCGTGCGCACTCGCACACATTGCAGCCCCCGCGAATGCCCCCCGATGCAATGGACTGTGACCCCATCTGCGACCTGTGCCTCGCCGTCATGGAACATGACTTTGCCGGCATAGAGCCGCTTGATCGCTTCGCATATGTGGTCTGCCGTATAGGGCATCCGCAGCGTGTCGTGGCACATACATGGCCCTGTGGCGAAGGCCATTTCCGCGGCTTGCAGGTGCAGTGTGGCGCTCGGAAACAGGTGCAGCCCGCCAGCGTGGTCATAATGCAGATGCGTTACGATGATCTGGGTGATGTCATCGGCCCTGAGCCCGAAAGGGGCCAGCGCCTCAGCGGGGTGCAGGCGGATCGGACGGTCGCGATGTGCGGCTTCTTCCTGATCATAGCCTGTGTCGACAAGGATCACCTCATCCCCACGCCGCAACAGCCACATGAAATAATCCATCGCGTGGGGCGCGTCGTGGTTGTCGTCAAAGACAAAGCTGTCTGCACGCGTCCGGGCGTTCCGGTCCGCATATTTGATCGCGTGCACTTCCCAGTCGCTCATTGGACGACACTTTCCCATGTTGCGACAGTCTTGTCCGCGATCATGTCTGCGACTGCTGTGTCAAAGGCCTTGAAATGTGGGCTTGCCAGATGCTGTTCGAATGCACCGCGATCATCGTAGAGTTCATAGAGAAAGACTTCATCCGGCTTGGCAGGGTCAGTCGCCACGTCGAATTGATGGCATCCGGGTTCACTTTGCAGCGATGTTTTTGCGTTGGCGTGCATCAATGGAAGAAAAGCATCCATTGCCCCGTGTTTGATTTTGAACGTCACGCTGACAGCATACATAGTGGTGCACCTCGTCTCTTAGGGCAGGTTGACCTATCGTGCCGTTTCGCGCAATCGGTTCGAATTTGTGATTTAATGCATACACAAACGCATGCATTGTCAAGAAACGAAGGATGTTTCCCGAACGCAGAAACGCGCGCGACGGACTTGCTCGCTTTAGGTCAGCTTTCGCGCAACTTCACAAAACATTGACCATGTGACTGGTAATGCCACCTCTGCGCGCATAGTTAGGCGCTAACAACGCGCAATCTGGCGTTGGGCGCGATTTAAGGACGACGGCAATGGCGGATGACGCATCCCCCGATTTAAAGGGCAAACTGACATTTACAGGTGACAAAGGTGCAAGCCGATCCAAATGGATCGCTTTGCTGTTGGTTGTCTTGTTGGTTGGCTGGATGGGCAGCGGATACCTTGCGCCATCACAGGCACCTGAAGAAACGCCGGTTGCCGAAGCACCGCAAGAAACAGCCATCACAGTGGCTGTGGTCCCGTCCACAGCTCAGGATGTCGCATTGGTGCTGAGTGCCGAAGGTCAGTCAGAGCCGGACCGTGTTGCCACGATCCGTGCCGAAGCGCCGGGTCAGGTCGTTTCGGTTGACGCAACGCGCGGCGCCTTTGTCGAAGCGGGTCAGTTGTTGGGGCGGTTGGATTCGGCAACGTGGGATGCACAGGTCGCACAAGCCGAAACACAGTTAATCCAGGCAACGCGTGACCTTGATAACGCGCTTGCCCTACAGGCGCGCGGTGTCGCCACCGAAGACCGCGTCACCCAAGCGCGTGCAGGCAAAGCTGCGGCTGAAGCCGCACTGACATCTGCGCAAGAGCAACTCAAGAACACGGTCATCCGTGCGCCATTTGCCGGTCGGCTGAATGCATTCACCCTTGATGAGGGCGAGTTTGTTGATGGTGGCGATGTGGTCGCAGAGGTGCTCGATAATGATCCTCTGACCGTTGTCATCCAGATCCCACAGCAGGCTTTGGCGCGCATCGAAGTTGGTCA
>CAYLMZ010000077.1:0-11191 GCA_964385035.1 uncultured Loktanella sp. | reverse complement strand
ACGGCTGCCTGATGCATGGCGTTGGGCTTTGTGATGAATGGCCGCTGGTCGCCTACCCTGACCGTATGGTGCCCGGCGCGTTTGACTACGAACTTCAGCCCGGCATGACGCTCTGTGTTGAGGCGCTGATCAGCCCCGAAGGCGGTGATTTCTCGATCAAGCTCGAAGATCAGGTCGTGATTACCGAAGACGGGTATGAGAATCTGACGAGCTACCCTTTCGATGACGCTTTGATGGGCCGTTAGAAAGCATCGGGCGGTCGTAACAACTCTCACCTTGCCGCGACGGGCAGGAAATAAAGTTGTTGCGGCGGCCCCTGCCCGCCATCTGTTGGACAACACCAAGACCAGACGACCAAGAAAGGTCCAACCGATGCCCACAGAAAAACTTACCTTCGCAGGTCACGCAGGCCACGCCCTTGCTGCCCGCCTTGATATGCCCAACGGGCCGCATGTGGCGACAGCCCTCTTTGCCCATTGCTTTACCTGCTCCAAGGACCTCACCGCCGCCCGCCGCATCGCGGGGCGTCTGTCAGCGATGGGAATCGCAGTGCTTCGATTCGACTTTACCGGCCTGGGGCATTCCGAAGGTGAGTTCGAGAACACGAGTTTCACCTCAAACGTCGAAGACCTTGTCGCCGCCGCCAAGGCCTTGTCCGAGCGCGGTATGGCCCCTTCTCTGATCATTGGCCACTCATTGGGTGGGGCCGCTGTGCTTAAAGCAACACCGCAGATCCCGTCGATCAAGGCGACCGTGACAATCGGCGCTCCCTTTGATCCCGGCCATGTCACGCATAATTTCGCGCAAGCCATTCCAGAGATTGTGGATCAGGGCGTCGCTGAGGTGTCACTCGGTGGGCGTCCCTTCCGGATCGGCAAAGGCTTTGTCGATGATGTCAGCAACGCGTCACTTAAAGATGCCGTGGGCAAGCTGGGTGCCGCTCTGCTTGTGCTGCACGCGCCGCGCGATGCGACCGTCGGGGTCGAGAATGCCTCGGATATCTTTCTTGCTGCCAAGCACCCCAAAAGCTTTGTGACATTGGATGATGCAGACCATTTGATCACGAACCCCTCTGATGCCGAATATGCGGCAGATGTGATTGCAGCTTGGTCAAAGCGGTATCTGGATCTGCCGGAACCAGAACAGACAGCAACCGTCCCCGAGGGCGTGCTGCGCGTGACCGAGGCGGACGCTAACGGCTTTCTGCAGGACGTCCAATCAGGGCCGCATCACGTGTTGGCAGATGAGCCCGCCAAGTTTGGTGGCACCAACAAAGGGCTGACGCCTTACGGTTTTGTCTCGGCAGGGCTTGGAGCCTGCACCTCCATGACGATCCGGATGTACGCCCGCCGCAAGGGCTGGCCTTTGACCGGAGTGCACGTGGATATCAAACACGCCAAGGAACATGGGCTGGACGCCGCTGATCCGGGCGCCAAGGTCGATCACTTTGAGCGGTTCATCACGCTCGAAGGTGATCTGGACGCAGAGCAACGCGCGCGCTTGCTTGAGATTGCAGACAAATGTCCAGTGCACCGGACACTTGAGCGGTCCTCGACCGTTTCGACGACCTTGGCATGAAAAAAGGCGCTGCGAGAGCAGCGCCTTCTCTGAATTCTCAAGGTGATGACGCCTACTTGCGTGCGTCGCCAACCATCTTCCAAACTGCGGGCAACAGCAGTGCAGCAAGGCCAAGCTTCAGCGCGTCACCGATCAGGAAGGGTGTCACACCAACTTCTACAGCCCATGCCAGCGTTCTGCCTTCGTAGACCACTGTGAGCCAAGCCGCGCCCGGGATGTAAATCAACGCCGTGCCGACCAACATTGCCAAGGCCATCATCCAAGCAGAGCGGTCCCAGCCAGCGCGCGCCGCAACACCCAGTGCCAATGTGGCCAGTACATAGCCAACCAAATAGCCGCCAGTGCCACCAATCATATATTCCCAACCGTTTGCTGTGGCCGATGAATTGGCAAACACATCAAAGCCAAGCGCACCTACAATCATGTAACCAAGGATCGTGGTCAGACCGAGCATCGGCCCATAAGCCGCACCGATCGTCAGAACGGCGAATGTGCCCATCGTCACAGGGACGGGCCACATCGGGATTTTGATCTTGGCCGCAATCGCCAGAACCAAGATGCCCAAGGCCACCATCGCGACCTGTTTGATGCGCAAGGCGGTACCTTCGGACGGGCCAAAGGCCTCTGTCAGAACTTTGTCATTGAGTGCGAGGGCCATGAATGCCTCCCCTTTTCGTCAGCTACATTAACAGCTTTCTGCCTCATGCCGCGACGCGGCGCAAGCGCGTTGGCGCTATCAGGGACGCGTATATTGCGTGATGGAGCGGTAGTCCTTGCGCGGACCCTTCACGCTCCACGTCACCTGCCAGTCAGGAAAACCGACAAAGGAATAGGTCCCGGTATAAAGATCGTCACCGCATAAATGCGGCGTCGCCGCGTGATCTGCGGCCAGAGAAAAGCTATGAAATGGCGCGCCATCATCATAGGCGACAAAGACATCCGTATCGGAAAAGGTCCAGAAATAGGCCCGCTCAGCCACGATCGGCGCGCCTCCCGCGAAGGTCAGCGCGCCCCGCTCGTGGTAGAATAGGCCACTATCTTGAGACGTGAATTGCGCCCGACCCTCAAGATGCCCGCTTTCCAAAATCCGAAAGTCCGTGATCTGACGCGAAATCTTCCACGTCCCCATAAAGTCGTCAGGAGAGAGTTTCACTCCGCATAGACCCCGTCTGTGGTGCTGCCGTCAAAGCCGATAAAGCGCAAAGCCGCACCATTCGTCGCCATGTCGTAGCAGTCCCATCCGTCGGCGGGCGGCCACTGGCTACAGTATTGGTCGCCCCGCACGGCCCAGTAACCCCAGCTGTCCTGCCCTGCGTTATAACGGGTGCGGCCAGACGAAAAGAACCGCTGCGTTGCATTCGGATAGATAAGGGCACGATCGGTCAGCGCCTCTGTGATCTCATCCCCACTCATCGCTCGCCAGTCTTCTGCGTGGGCAGACCCTGCAAGTAGCAGCAATGCGGCCAAGACGCGCGTCATGTCTTCTCTCCCTTGAGGCTTTTGCCTGACCCCCTTATGACGCGAGGCAATTCCTCTGCCTACCCCTGATCAAAAGGTGCCATACGATGATCCCACGCTATTCCCGCCCGGAAATGACTGCCATTTGGGAACCCGCCACAAAGTTCCGCATCTGGTATGAGATCGAGGCACATGCCTGTGATGCCCAAGCCGAGCTTGGCGTGATCCCAAAGGAAAACGCCGAAGCCGTCTGGAAAGCCAAAGACGTTGAATTCGACGTGGCCCGCATTGACGAGATCGAGGCCGTCACCAAACATGACGTGATCGCCTTTCTGACGCATCTGGCCGAACACATCGGGTCCGAAGACGCCCGCTTCGTGCACCAGGGCATGACATCATCTGACGTTCTGGATACCACGCTGAACGTCCAGCTGGTGCGCGCTGCCGACATTCTGATCGCGGACATGGACCGCGTTCTGGCAGCCCTCAAAACCCGCGCTTACGAGCACAAAGATACTATCCGTATCGGCCGCAGCCATGGTATCCACGCCGAACCCACCACGATGGGCCTGACCTTTGCCCGCTTCTATGCCGAGATGGACCGCGGGCGCGCGCGTCTGGTCAATGCCCGTGACGAGATCGCAACCGGTGCGATTTCCGGTGCTGTTGGCACATTCGCCAACATCGACCCATTTGTTGAGGAACATGTTTGCAAAGAACTTGGCCTCAAGCCCGAACCGATCAGCACCCAAGTGATCCCGCGGGACCGTCACGCGATGTTCTTTGCCACGCTTGGGGTGATCGCCTCCAGCATCGAAAACATCGCCACTGAAATCCGCCACATGCAGCGGACCGAAGTGCTCGAAGCTGAAGAGTTTTTCTCGAAGGGGCAAAAAGGCTCGTCGGCCATGCCGCACAAGCGCAATCCTGTGCTGACAGAGAACCTCACAGGTCTCGCGCGTCTCGTGCGCATGTCCGTGGTGCCAGCGATGGAGAACGTCGCGCTCTGGCATGAACGCGATATCAGCCACTCCTCGGTTGAGCGGGCGATCGGGCCAGATACCACCGTCACACTGGATTTCGCCTTGAACCGTCTTGCTGGTGTGGTTGAGAAACTGGTGATTTATCCAGACAACATGCTGGCAAACATGAACAAGTTCCGCGGCTTGGTGATGTCGCAACGCGTATTGCTGGCACTGACGCAAGCAGGGGTGAGCCGCGAAGACGCCTACAAGCTGGTCCAGCGCAACGCGATGAAAGTTTGGGAGCAAGGTAAGGACTTCAAAACAGAACTCCTCGGAGACGCGGATGTTCTGGCAGCCCTTTCATCCGAGGAAATCGAAGAGAAATTCGACCTCGGCTATCATACAAAACACGTCGACACGATTTTTGCGCGCGTCTTCGACGCGCGCTAATCAATCATCCTGACCGTTTGCTATGCGCCGTCAAATCTTTGACGGCGCATGCACTGCATGAGCTGACGGAACATGTGTCGGCTTCAGGGATTGCATCGACATAGGCGGATGCTCTGTGCGGTTTGCGATCGACATGGTCATCGCCACATAGCGCCGCCCGTCATCTGAATTGACATAAGAATCACCCAACAGTCGCGGCGCATAGCCAATCTTGCGCAAAGCGCGCACCAAAGACGGCCGGCTCAACGCCATCAGCTCTGTCGCATTCTGCTCAACAGCCTGATCTGCCAGCCCTTGCACGATCAAGGCAAGACACTTCGCACTTTCTGCAGGGTCCTTGATCTGAGATGACACAACGACCCGGGTGCATTCCCAGACGTTGGCATCCACCTCGACCTCGTTCACGATCGTGTCGGGTATCCCGATGATCTTTCCCTCTACGGCATCGCGCAACATATAAGTATGGCTGCCCCACTGCGCTGTCGTCGCCATTGCCCGGCCACCCCCGATGACCCGACCATCGTCATCAAGCACGAGCGCGTAATAGGCCTTGGGGTTATCGTATTGATCCATTTCCACATCTTCATCATGCGGAATGTCCCACCCCAACTGATCAACAAAGAACTGCTTGCGCAGCGCCAAAAACTCGAAAAAAGCCGTCCCATGTTTGTGGAGCTCGGTCAGGTTGAATGTAATCGTCTTCATGTTTTTCCCTCTGGTTGCACGCAAAACGCAGACAGGCCCCACTCCTGTCTGTGCCCAGCATAACTTAACCGCCACAATTTAGCTCAAATTGTTGAGAATTCCGACGAAAAAACGCTAATCGTGTCAGATTAACCCGTATTGGTTCGCCAATGCCGCAGCTTGAGAGCCCGTTTTGGCACCCAGCTTCTTTTTTGCGTTCTTAAGGCGCTGCTTGACCGCACCCTCGCTTACACTCAACTTATAAGCGATCTCTTTCAGGCGTAGCCCGTCTTTGACCATGCCCAACGCTTCAAGCTCGGCATTGGTCAGATTCGTTGGAGGAGCCGTCTCTCCATGACGCCGTTTCATATACGCATGCAACAGCTTGACCTCGAGGGCTGAAAACTCCCGGTCGCTGCGCGTGAAAGACCCGAAAGAACGTTGCGCGTTGGCCCCATCATCGAGCACGGAAATAGTCACGCCGTAACGCATGCCAAACGTCTGTGCCTGCGCGATCACCCGTTTGGGGTCATTCTCGGCCAGTTCGTGCCACAAGACAGTCCCGACATTTGCATAGGCCCACCGCACCGCAGGATCAAAAAGCATGAACCGGTTTTGGGTGTAATGCGCCACCCAGGTATCGGGAAAGGCATTGACCTCTTCCATCGGAAAAGCAAACCCGATCCGCAGGGCGATGTAATAGCCCGCCGGCGCAAGTTCGCCGATCTCGTCTGGGCCTAATAGATCCGCCATCGGATGTCCTCGGACCCTTCAATCATAGAAAGGCCTTGTTGCTGTTGCCTGCTTCACATTAAGGTGCCTGTAAGCATTATCACGTATCGATAACGCTAAACCGCTCAAAATGGCAACCAGAAAGCGAGTATTGATGACTGTCGGCGAATTTGAACTCAGTAAAGTGCTGGGTGAATTTAAGGACCGGTCTGCATCGGGTTATGCGATGGGGCTTCATATCCAGTTCACGACGCCGGCCTATTTCTTTCAAAGTTATCCGCAGGAATGGCTGGAGTATTACTCAAAGAGCGGGCTTTTGGTGCAGGACCCCACCGTTTCATGGTGTTTTGAAAATACCGGCGTCTGCCGATGGTCCGATTTGGACGATCCCGCTGGTGTCCTCCCACAGGCTGCTGAATACGGCATGAAATATGGCGCACTCTACGCAACAAATTCTGGTGGAAGCCACAGTATGTCAGGCTTTGCGCGCCCTGATCGCGAATTCACGGATGAGGAAATCGCCGAACTGGTAGAACGGTTTGAAGCTATGCATTTGGCAACAATCGACAAAGAGGCATTGTCGGCATCGACGGTTGAGCAACTCAAGAAGATGTCGATCATCGTGACGCATCCGGGATCGCAGTAGGCCAATAAGCGAAACTTAACGGGTGCTCCCTAGATTGACCGCATGAGTCACTCTGCCCCTACCCAACTGTCCAGACGCCAAAAAGCGGCAGCTATTGTGCAACTTCTGGTTGAACAGCAGCAAGCGCCCGATCTCAGCAGACTGCCCGAGTCAGCACAAGCAACGTTGACCGAAACACTGGGCGCGATCGGGTGGATCAGCCGTACCGAACTCGAAGATGTTATTACTGAGTTTACGCAAGAGGTCGAAAATATCGGCTTGACTGTGCCCGGCTCCCGCGATGACGCGATCACAGCGCTGGCTGACCATCTCAGCCCGCATTTGGCCGAAAGCTTTCGCAAGGAACTCAGCGCAGTGCGCAATGGCGACCACTGGCCGATCATCACAGCCCTTGATGAGGGGCGTTTGGCACAGATCATGCAACACGAAAGCATTGAGGTGGCCGCTGTCGCCCTGTCAAAGCTTCCAGCAAGCAAAGCCGCGTTGGTTCTTACACAAATCTCGGGCGAACGGGCGCGGGCCATCACCTATGCAATGTCACTGACCGCAGATATCGCACCACAGACGGTCCACCACATCGGCATCGCGCTTGCACAAGACTACGGCAACGACGCCGCACGGGCGTTCGACAAAGCACCGGTGCAACGCCTTGGTGCAATCTTGAATGCGACGCAAACAGACACGCGAGAGGACGTTCTTGTCGGCCTTGAGGCCGAAGATCAACCATTCGCCAGCGAGGTCCGCAAAGCTATCTTTACATTCAAAGATATCGCACCGCGGGTCAAAGCGAGCGATGTCCCTAACTGCATCCGCTCTGTTGATGGCAACGTTCTGTCCACGGCGCTCGCTGCAGCCATGGCCGCGGACGAGGCGCTTCAGGCCTCCGCCGAATTCATCCTCAACAGCCTGTCGCAGCGGATGGCGGGCCAGCTGCGCGATGATGCCGCCGATCGCGGCAAGGTCAAAAAGGACGAGGCAGAGGCCGCTATGGCCGAAGTGACCAAAGCCATCCGTGAAATGGTTGAAGGTGGTGTGATTACTTTGATCGACCCAGACGCAGAGGATCAAGAAGACGCCGCATAGCACTGGGGCGCAAATTCTAATTCACCCCGCTGCAGAATTGCACTAGCTTGGCGACATGACAGACACATCATCTCCGTTTCAAGGCAAACGCTGGCACGACATGGGCGGCACTGCTGCTGGTCCGGTGCCGGATGATCAACACGATTTCGCAATCTGGGAAAAGCGAATTGATGCGTTGATGGTCATCGCCTCTTCCAAGGGTCACTTCACAGTCGACGGCCTGCGCCGCGTCCTCGAAGACATGGGCGAAGAGGCGTTTGAAACGATGACGTACTACGAACGCTGGATTGCGTCGGTAAACCAGAACCTGATCGAAGCTGGGGTCTACTCAACAGCGGAACTTGCCCAAAGAATGACCGAGGTCGCAGGCCGCGGCGCAACCTATGGGGAGGCGGCAAGTGAATGAGCGCAGCTATATGCGTGTCCGCGCTGACATGCCCCCCGGTCACGTGCGCACGCCGGCTTATTTGCGCGGCAAAACGGGCTGGGTTGAGCGGACCCTGGGCCCTTTCCCCAATCCCGAAGCCTTGGCCTATGGCCACGACGGGGAACGTCTGCCACTGATGCGGGTCCGCTTTTCTATGGCCGAGGTCTGGGGGGCTGAGGCAGAAAACCCAAATGACACCATTGATGCCGAAATCTACAGCCATTGGCTGCAACCGGTGGAGCAGCCCAATGCCACATGATCATCACGACCACATGTCGCCATCAGGCCACCCCTACAGACCGGATAACGATCATCCCCTGACCTACTGGCAGCAAATGGAAATCGCTGTTCGCGAACTCCTGATTGAAAAAGGGGTGACCACCGCCGCCGAAATCAACGCCCAGATCGAAGCGATGGACGCGCGCTCACCCACTGATGGGGCCAAAGTTGTTGCACGGGCCTGGACCGACCCGGCATTCCGCGCAGCTTTGCTTGCGGATGCCAGCGCAGCCACCCGTGATATGGGGTTTGATATCGGGCCAATGCGTTTGATTGCGTTGGAAAACACCGAAGATGTGCACAATGTTGTCGTCTGCACATTGTGCTCTTGTTATCCGCGCAATCTGTTGGGCCTACCGCCAGATTGGTACAAATCACGGGCCTATCGGTCGCGTACAGTCAAAGAACCCCGCAAAGTTCTGGCAGAGTTTGGGGTCACCCTTCCCGACACAACCACGATCCGCGTGCATGATAGCACCGCTGACATGCGCTATGTGGTGATTCCGGCCCGCCCCGCAGGCACCGACGGCATGGACTCTGAAGCCCTTGCTGCACTGGTCACGCGCGACAGCATGATCGGTACCGGATTGGCAATGGCCCCCTGAGCACCCGTGGCCAAATCATCATCAAAGACTTTTGACTGGATCAGTGACCGTGCTTTGCGCGTGTTGATCAAGCGTCTATTGCGCCAGCCTTACGCTACACGCGTTCCTCGGTTAGGCAAAATCGTCGCGCGCTACATTGGCCCTTGGGCCCAGTACACAGCCCGCGCCGACGCAAATCTTGCGATGGTCTATCCTGATATGGATGCCCAAGACCGCCGTGCGCTGGCTGATGCGGTCTGTGAAAACTTTGGCCGCTCGTTTATGGAGTTTCAGTCCTATCGGGAGTTTACCCAACATGCTGCCGCTCTGCCGCCAATCGGTCCAGGGCTAGCGCATGTTGCAGAAGCCGCAGCAAAGGGCCAACCTGTCATCTTTGCCGGGGCGCATTTTGGCAACCCTGAGGCCCCACGCCACGCCCTGACCGCGATGGGCTACAAGATCGGTAGCCTCTATCGTCCGATGAGCAATGCCTACTTTAACGAACTCTATGTCGGTGCGCTCGAATCTCTGGGGGCGCCCTGTTTTCAGCAGGGTCGTCAGGGCACCATGGCCTTTGTTCGCCACCTCAATCGCGGGGGGATGGCCGCACTCTATTTTGATGTGGCCGCAGGGCAGGATCTGCTGCCGTTTCTGGGCCACCCTGCAAAGACCGCGCTGTCATTGGGAGAGATCGCGCTGCGCGTGAATGCGTTGGTCATTCCTTATTTCGGGATTAGACAGCCTGATGGATTGTCATTCCAGATCGAGGTCGAGGACCCGATCCCGCATACAACCCCGGAAGAGATGTTGACCCAGCTTAACCAACGGCTTGAGGCTCAGATCGCCCGCAATCCTGCGCAGTGGTTTTGGGTGCATCGGCGTTGGAAAGGGGCGCAGGCGAAACTGCAAGCCCAAGCGACAGCATCAGCGTAGCTGCGCTGCCCCAACAATCGGGCCGCTCGTTGACTGCTGTAACAGGACGACAATCGCATCATCACCACTGACCTCTGCTGTTACCTGCAAAGGCTGACGTCCATCCCACCGATCAATCACATCCCATGCGGTGACGATGTTGGCATAGCTGAGTGTCCGTCCTGCGTTTTCGCCACGCCGGATATCAACCGTCGCCTTGGGCGTATAGCGGACAAGCTGCACAACGTACTCTCCGCGCGGTCCTGCGGCCGCAGTTGCTGTCACAAGGTTACCGGACCGGGTCAGATCGACATCAAAGACCTGACCACGTGCGATGTGGGCCTGCAAGGCGTCCATGACTTGCATCGCACGTGAACCGACCACGTGGTCTTCGCCATTAAACACCATCTGCGGGGTGTAAACGGTGGTTGCATTCGCCGCCCGCGCATAGGCGTGCTGGCGTTGCGTGTTTTCGGGGCGGCCAAATACATCTTTCCAGCCAATGTAATCCCAATAGTCCACATGCAATGCCAACGCGATGACATCATCACGCTCTGCAAGGTCATGCAGCATCGCATCTGCGGGCGGGCAAGATGAACAACCTTGCGATGTATAAAGTTCCACCACCACAGGCCCCTCTTGCGCAATCGCCGCAGGCGCTTGCACCAAACCAAGAAACGAGAGAACAGCAAGAAAAGCGCGCATGACATAGGCCTTTGGTCGGGGTGTGTCGCTATGGTGTAGCTAGCTTGCGCTGAAATGACCAATCAACCAATTGCGAGTGTTGCGTTAGGTTTGTTTCAAGCACCGAAGTTTGTTGATCTTAATTGTGTGCAATAGTATACAGCGCGCAAAATGAAGCCAGATTCGCGTCTGCGTTTGCTTTGAGTTCGCCAATCGCACCGCATCAGTTAAGCCACGGAAGGGACCATCATGCCAATTACAGTGGGCAAAGACACCGCACAAACCCGCAAGACCCTTAAGGTCGGTGACCAGTCGGTCGCATACTATTCCATCCCTGCCGCTCAGGCCGCAGGTCTGGGTGACTTTTCGAAGCTGCCAGCAGCGCTCAAAGTTGTTCTGGAAAACTTGCTGCGCTTTGAAGACGGTGGTTTTTCCGTCTCTGTCGATGACATCAAAGCCTTCTCGGATTGGGCTGACAAAGGCGGCAAGAATCCACGTGAGATTGCCTACCGCCCTGCCCGCGTGCTGATGCAGGACTTCACCGGTGTTCCGGCTGTTGTTGACCTTGCGGCCATGCGTGACGGGATTGTTGCTTTGGGTGGCGACGCCCAACAGATCAACCCACTGAACCCTGTTGATCTGGTCATCGACCACTCGGTGATGATCGACGAGTTCGGCAATCCGCGCGCCTTCCAGATGAACGTGGACC
>CAYLMZ010000076.1:0-11319 GCA_964385035.1 uncultured Loktanella sp. | reverse complement strand
GAAATCTGGACAGGGATGCCGTCGCTTTATGTGATCATCATTGTCTTTGCGATCTTGGGGCGAAGTTACTGGCTCCTTGTATTTTTGACAGTGCTGTTCGGCTGGCCTGCCTTGGTAGGGGTGGTCAGGGCCGAGTTCTTGCGCGCGCGCAACCTTGAATATGTCCGTGCCGCCAAGGCGCTGGGCGTGAGCGACCGTACGATCATGTTCCGTCATATGCTGCCAAATGCGATGGTGGCGACGGTGACGATGCTGCCGTTCCTTGTGACGGGCGCGATTGGTGGTCTGGCCTCGCTTGATTTTCTGGGCTTTGGTTTGCCATCCTCGGCCCCGTCCTTGGGTGAGATGACATTGCAGGCCAAACAGAACTTGCAGGCCCCTTGGCTGGGTTTCACTGCCTTCTTTACCTTTGCGATCATGCTGTCGCTTCTGGTGTTCGTGTTCGAGGGTGTCCGCGACGCCTTTGATCCGCGCAAGACCTTTGTGGCTGACAGTGGCAATGATGTGGATGAAAGCGTGTTTGAGGACGCGCCAAAATCCGAGGTGGCCAAGCCATGAGTGAACCCGTCCTATCCGTCGACAACCTGCGCGTGGCCTTCCGGCAGGACGGTGGTGCATCCCATGCGGTGCGTGGCGTGTCATTCACTGTCAACAAAGGCGAGACTGTTGCGCTGGTAGGCGAGAGTGGATCGGGGAAGTCCGTCACCGCCTTGTCCACCGTGCAATTGCTAGGCGACAGTGCGGTTATGGCGGGTTCGATCAAATACATGGGCGAAGAGATGGTCGGCGCCGATGACGCTGCTTTGCGTCGCGTACGTGGCAATGACATCAGCTTTATCTTTCAGGAGCCGATGACCTCGCTGAACCCGCTACACACAATCGAAAAGCAATTGGCCGAAAGCATTGAGTTGCATCAGGGCTTGCGCGGTGATGCGGTGCGTGCTCGCATTCTGGAACTGCTGAACCGTGTTGGCATTCGTGATGCCGAAAGCCGCCTCACTTCATATCCGCATCAGTTGTCAGGTGGCCAACGCCAGCGGGTGATGATCGCGATGGCGCTGGCCAATGGGCCTGAGTTGTTGATTGCCGATGAACCGACGACAGCGTTGGACGTCACTATTCAGGCCCAGATTCTGGAATTGCTTGAAGAGTTGAAGCGCGATGAGGGCATGTCGATGCTGTTCATCACGCACGACCTGACCATTGTTCGCAAGATCGCGGACCGGGTCTGTGTGATGAAAGATGGCGAAATCGTCGAAGCTGGCCCGACCGCGGCGCTCTTTGCTAACCCGCAGCATCCCTATACCCAGATGTTGCTTGCCGCGGAATCCTCTGGTGGCCCGGCGCCTGTTGATGAACGTGCGCCGGTTGTTCTGGAAACCAACAGCGCCAAGATCTGGTTTCCGATCCAGCGTGGCTTGCTCAAGCGGACGGTTGGCTACGTGAAAGCCGTAAATGATGCGACCCTGTCCGTGCGCGCCGGCGAGACAATTGGCATCGTGGGTGAGAGCGGGTCAGGTAAGACCACGCTGGCCCTCGCGATCATGCGGCTGATCCGCTCTGAGGGACGGATCGTTTTTCAGGGCTCCGAGATTGATCGGTACTCCCAACGCCAGATGCGCCCGTTGCGCAGTGCCATGCAGATTGTCTTTCAGGACCCATACGGCAGCCTGAGCCCACGGATGACCGTGGCCGAGATCATTGCAGAGGGCCTTGGCGTGCACGGTGTGGAACCGGGGCGCGACCGGCGCGACATGGTGGCCGAGATTATGGGCGAGGTGGGTCTTGATCCAGTGATGATGGATCGCTACCCGCATGAGTTCTCGGGCGGGCAGCGCCAGCGGATTGCCATCGCGCGTGCGATGATTCTCAGGCCAAAATTGCTTGTTTTGGACGAACCTACGTCTGCTCTAGACATGACAGTGCAGGTGCAAATCGTCCAGTTGTTGCGTGAATTGCAGCAAAAATATGGCCTTGCCTATCTCTTCATCAGCCATGATCTGAAGGTTGTGCGTGCCTTGTCGCATAAGGTTATGGTCATGAAACAAGGGGATATTGTTGAGGCTGGCGACGCCGATGCGATCTTTGATGCCCCGCAATCTGCCTATACGCGCGCCCTGATGGCTGCCGCATTTGAAGGGAAAGTAGCCTAAAATAAGGCATTTTTGTGATTGGGTTGACCCGTTATCGCAAACCGATACCTTCAACTCAGGGCTGCAAGCACACTCACCAGCTCTTAGCTCATTTTTAATCAGTCTGATCTATTCGTTAAACGGTTGTCTTTACTGGGGTGGTAAGGGAACGGTCGTGGAAGAGACTCGTATCATCAACGTCGCCGAGACGTATGAGGCGCAATCGCCAGCCCTGGCTGCTGGCGAAGACCTTCATGGTGGCAAGTTCAAAATTGATTGCCAGCTTGGCAGCGGTGGCTTTGGCATCACGTATCTTGCCAAGGACAGCTATCTTGAGCGCGATGTCGTCATCAAGGAATGCTTTCCTGAAACCTTCTGTTTCCGGTTCGGAAATGAGGTCAAGGTCGCCTCTGAGCGGTTCAATGCTCAATATCGCCGTTCTGTTGATATGTTCATGCTTGAGGCGCGCAGCATCGCCAAAATCCGGCACCCCAACGTCGTGACCGTCCATCAGGTCTTTGAGGAAAACGACACCGCCTATATGGTCCTGGATCTGATTGAAGGCCGTGATCTGGCCGATATCATCGAAGCCGAGGATGAGGTCTTATCCCCCACCCAAGTACACGAAATACTGGTCAAGATCCTTGATGCTATCGGATTGGTGCACGGGCATGACCTGCTGCATCGCGATATTTCACCCGACAATATTTTGCTGGATAAATGGGGGAGCCCTGCGCTGATCGACTTTGGTGCCGCCCGTGAAGATGCGAGCCAAAAGACCAACGATGTTTCAACCATGCTCGTTGTCAAAGACGGCTATTCGCCCCACGAGTTTTATGTGGCGGGCGGCAAGCAAGGCCCGCATAGTGATCTTTATGCGCTGGCAGCCACGATGTATCACCTGATTTCAGGCGAGGCGCCCGCCGATAGCCAGACGCGAGTCGCGGCTTTGACCGATCAGCAACCTGATCCTTGTGTCCCTTTGGCCGGTCGCTTCCCCCAATATGAAAAGTCATTTCTTGAGGCGGTCGATAAGGCCATGTCGGTGGCCCCCCGCGCCCGTTTCCAGTCTGCCGAGGAATGGCGCGTTGCCATCGAGATGGAAAGCCCGAAGGTCAGGGTTGTCCCGATTCCGAAAGCCAAGCAATACAGCAAGACCTTGAGCGAGTTGATCGAAGAGACCAACAAACAGGTGCTTTCGACACCGATCGAACCGGTTGAGGCACCCCAACCGACAGAAGTGTCGCAACCACGCGACAATGTTTTCCGCCCCGCATGGGTCGATGAATTCAACCGCGAGACCCTTGAAGAGGCTGAACGCAAGCGCGCCGCAGAAGAGGCCGCACGCAAGGCTGTGCGCGAGGCTGAAGAAGCCCGCCTGCGGGAAGAAGCAGAGCAAGCACGCGCTGCGACAGAAGCAGAGCGGCTTGAGGCCGAGAAATCCCGTGGGCTGCTGGATTGGGTCCGCTCTAAGCCCCTCTAGTCCCGTATCTCGGACAGACTGGACGCGCCGCCAGACTACGGTCATGGTTCTGGCATGACTATTCTTGCTGATCTGCTCCCCGTTTTCGCCGCCTTCCTTGTTGTTGCTGTCTCTCCCGGGCCTGCAAATATTGCTGTTGCCACCCTCGCGATGCGCAAAGGCCGCGGTGCGGCGATGCGCTTTGGGGCTGGTCTGGGTTTTGGGTTGGCCATATGGGGGATTGTGGCCGCGACCGGCATGGGGGCTGTCTTGCAAAGCTCTGCCTATGTGCTGACAGCGCTTAAGCTATTTGGTGGCGCCTATCTTTTGTGGCTGGCCTATAAGTCATGGAAATCATCCCGTGCCCCTGCCTTGGCGGTCGAAGCCGCAGCCCACGAGGGCCGGTGGTTTTGGCGCGGGTTGATCCTGAACCTGTCAAACCCTAAGGCCGTGGTTGCTTGGATGGCCGCCCTTTCGATGGGGATGGGCAATGATGGCAGTTTTGCCGTTCTTGCGATGGCGACCCTTGTCTGCATGGCCATCGGGTTTGCCAACTACTTTGGGCACGCTGCTGCATTCTCCATTACCGGTTTCATGCGTGCCTATGCTGCCGCACAGGCGTGGATCGAAGGCGTGGTCGCGGCAGTGTTTGCTGTCGCGGGGCTTGGATTGATCCGGTCAGCGCTGTCCCGCTGACCTAGCCATCGGCCCCGATCATAAAGCACTGTGTGCCGCGCGCTTGCAGGCGACGACAGGCGAGGTCTGCGCCTTCGCGCGTGAGCCCCATAAAGTTCGCATCGAACCCGCCAGAGCGTTGCACGACCCGCCGCAACGCTCCGTTCAGTGAGCTCATCTCATTCAAAGCGACCCGCAAGAGCACCCGTTCAGCATTGTAACGCGTGGGGTAGCGCCCGACATTGATCCCCCAGTGCCGCCCGCCAGATGTTGAGATGCGAGTTACGACTTGTGGGTCGTCGTCTTGCAAAGTGGCCGCTGGCGCAGGTTGGGGGGCCGCCGCGAGCATGACGGTTTCTGCCGCTGGTGCTGCCCCTGTCGGGCGTGCGCGGGGTTTCACCGCAGGCGCGCCTGTCGCCACAGCCACGACCGTGGGTTCTGGTTCGGCTTCAGCGATGATGGCTTCGGTCACCGCCGCACTGACGGTTTCGGCCACCAAGGCGTTGATGATGTCTGTATCCACAGAGGACAAGAGCAGGTCTTCGGTCGGCACGGCTGGCACTTGGCTTTCCGGCACCGGACGGGCGAGGGGCCGCATACTGGTTGTGACCAAGCCGTTGGGCCGAATGATCCGTCCGCCATTGCCAAGCATCGCACCCGGCGGCGTGGGCCGCCGCAGCGTGGCGTTGGTCGGTGCGCGCTGAAAGCCCATGTCCATCAGTTCCGTGATCCGTGCGTTCCTAGCGGCTGTTGACGAGCCACCAAAGACGGTTGCGATAACCCGCTCTTGTCCGCGCTGCGCGGAGGCCACGAGGTTGAAACCGGCCGCGCGTGTGTATCCGGTCTTGATCCCGTCACCGCCACGGTAGCTGTTCAGCCAGCGGCGATTGGTATGCCGCACGGTGGCGACCCCTGCATCCGCAGAGCGCCGCGAAAACAGGTTATAGTATTGAGGGAAGTCATAAATGACGTGCCGTCCGAGGATGCTCATGTCCCGTGCTGTCGACAGATGCCCTGATTGCGTCAGCCCGTGGGCGTTACGGAAGGTCGTGTTGGTCATCCCCATCGCGCGCGCGGTCCGGTTCATGCGTGTTGCGAACGCGGCTTCTGATCCCGAGATGGCCTCGGCAATCGCGGTTGAGGCGTCATTGGCTGATTTGACTGCGGCGGCCCGGAGCAGAAACCGCAGCCGGATGGTTTGGCCGCTGCGCAGGCCCAGTTTTGACGGTGGTTCCGAGGCAGCATGCCGACTGATTGTGACGGGCGTGTCCAAAGTGATTTCGCCCCGCTCGATTGCCTGGAACGCAATGTAGAGCGTCATCATCTTGGTGAGTGATGCCGGATGCAACCGCGTGTCTGCATTGCGTGAATGCAGCACTTCGCCCGTGCGTGCGTCCATTACCATTGCTGCATAGGGGGCCGCTGCTGCGCGCATGGGCGCGAGCAAAAGTGCCACCAAAAACACGGATAGAAATAGCCCGTGAAGGGCCCATTGTCCCAGACGACCTGCCACGTCGTTGCCTCTTACGCTGCCTCAATGATCCCGGATTTTTCCGGTGACCTTTTTGTTATATTTGCACGCTAACACAGGGTCTGATTTCAGAAAATACCCTATTTTCAATGACTTTTCGGGCGAACTCAAGGCGATTTGTCTAAATGTAGTGGTTTTCATCCATGCAGGCCCCACATCGGCCATTTCGTGGTATCTGGGCACCTTTTGCGCATTGTTGTCGCGTGGGGTTTTCACGGCGCTTCTGTGGCTTATATATTACGCCAACAAACAAGGGCGGATGCATGCATTCTTTGGTTCATATGATGGCAGAACGGAAAGGTGACGATGACGGCGACGTTGGTGTGGCCCTTGAGACGAAGCCAAAGACCAAGCGCCCTCCGATGTATAAGGTGTTGATCCTGAACGATGATTTCACACCGATGGAGTTTGTTGTTCATGTGCTGGAACGGTTCTTTGGTCTGTCCCATGCGCAGGCTTTTGAGTTGATGCTGACCGTGCACAAAAAGGGTGTCGCCGTTGTCGGTGTCTTTAGCCACGAGATCGCCGAAACCAAGGTTGCGTTGGTGATGGATTTTGCCCAACGCCATCAGCACCCGTTGCAATGCACCATGGAGAAAGAATAGCGGTCCCGCTGTTCCCCTGTCATGTCTACATCCCGATTATCTACCGCCCTTGATGATGGCTTGTTAGCGCTGCCGGAAGGGCCGGTCTTTTTGATGCGCCCGCCTGCGACCTATGATGTTGCAACACTGCCGCGCGATGCCGTGTCTGTCGTCCATGGTTTTTATCCGGATGCCGCTGCGTGGCAGGCCGCGGGTTATCCCGTTACCCAAGATATGACAGCCTGCGCTACGGCCGTTGTTGTGGTGCCCCGTGCCAAAGCGCTGGCGCGTGCGATGGTTGCTGCTGCCTGCGCCCACGCCGACTATGTGATCGTGGATGGCCAGAAAACGGATGGCGTTGACAGCTTGTTCAAGGAATGCCGCAAGCGTCTGGGTGATCTGCCGTCCTTGACCAAGGCCCATGGCCGCTTGTTCTGGTTTGCCGCGACTGACGCCTTTGCCGATTGGGCCGCACCGCCCCCTGCAAAGGGTTCCCATGGTTATGTCACCACAGCAGGTGTTTTTTCCGATGGGGCCGTCGATGCCGGCTCTGCCTTGCTGGCAGAGGCTTTGCCCGCGAAACTACCGGCACGGATGGCCGATCTGGGGGCAGGCTGGGGGTATCTGAGCGGCCAAGCGCTGTTGCGAGATGGTGTTGCCGAAATCGACCTGATTGAGGCAGAGGCCCTGTCGCTGACCTGTGCTCGCCAGAATATCACAGACCCGCGCGCGCGTTTCCATTGGTCGGATGCGACACAGTTTGATGCGCCCGCCTATGACGGGATCGTCATGAACCCGCCCTTTCATACAGGTCGCAGTGCTGATCCGTCGCTTGGCCGTGCCTTTATCGCCGCTGCGGCACGTCTTTTGACGCCGCAAGGCAAGCTGTGGATGGTGGCCAACCGCCATCTCCCCTACGAGGCCGCACTGACACAGCATTTTCGCAATGTAGACATCATTGGTGGGAATAGTGCATTCAAGCTATTCCATGCCAACAAACCGATCCGCTAGAGCGCGCAAGGGGTCCTTTCATGTCATTCTCAATCGCAGGCAAAACGGCCATCGTGACAGGTGCCGCAAATGGCGTTGGCTTGGCCATCGGCCGCCAATTTGTTGAAGCAGGTGCCAATGTGGTTTTTGCCGATATGGACGAAAAGACCCTGTGTCACGAGATGGGTGATGACGCCAAGAAAGAAGAGAACGTCCGTATCTTTTCGGGCGATCTGCGCAAGAAGCTGACGATTGCCAATCTTTTGTCCGCAACCGTTGATGCTTTTGAGCGGGTCGATATTCTTGTGAATGCCTCGCGGCAGGTGATGGAGACGGATCCGCTTGATCCTGACGATACCTCGCTTGATGAGCTACTGGCGCAGAATGCATTGACGGCCTTTCGGGTCAGTCAGGCCGTCGCCCGCCGCATGATCAAGCAAGCTGATGGGGCAGAGGATGCCAATATCGGGTCTATCGTGAATCTGTCCTCGATCGCTGCCCGCCGGACCCATCCTGATCTGCTGGCCTATTCGGTCAGCAGCGCGGCCTTGGATCAGATGACCCGATCACTTGCGGTTGCCCTTGCCCCTAAAGGTATCCGTGTCAACGCCGTTGCCTTTGGCAGTGTGATGAGTGCCAGCCTGAAAGGCAGTCTGAAGGCCGACGATGACATGCGCGAAGCAATCGTCGACAATACGCCACTTAATCGTATTGCCAGCCCCGGCGAGGTGTCGGACGCTGTGCAGTATCTGGCCTCTGATGCGTCAGCCTTTGTGACAGGTCAGATCATCACCGTGGATGGTGGCCGGACCCTGATTGATCCGGCGGCTGTGTCAGCCCACTGACTTATTCCGGAAAGCTCTGGATGCACTGATTGACGGCGGCATTCGAGGCCCGTTGCTGCTGGGCAAATCTTTCGTTCAGTGAAGCAAGTTTTGCCTCTTCGGCGTTGAGGTCGATGGCCACCGGCACTGTGCGATTGAAGGTCTGTGTTTCCTCGCATGAGAAGGTGAATACCTCGCCCTCATCGGTACGTCCCTGACACAGTGACCGGACTGACCGCACATCCTGCTGCGTCTCAAGCGCATAGCCCCGCGCAAGGTTCCCTTCGGTTTCGGCGATCAGGCTGCTCAGCACCCGTGTGTCGCGCGTCGCCTCGTTGATGCATTGCTCGCGCGGGGTGGCGCAGGCGGCGAGGGCTGCAAGTGGCAGTAAGATCAGGGCGGTCCGCATGGGGTTCTCCGGTTTTGGTCTGGATCATCTTAGGGCGTTCGGTATGCTGCATCAAACGGCAGCTTTGGTTGCTATACAATATCAGCGATTAAGGACGGCCCATGTCACAAGGTTTTGAAACGGAAAAAGAAAAGGCATCGGCGTGGTTCCGCACGTTACGCGACGAGATTGTCGCAGCGTTCGAGGGGTTGGAAGACACCCACACAGGGGCGGGCGAGGCCGGTCGCTTTGAGGTGACCGAGACCAAGCGCACGTCTGACGATGGCTCTGATGCCGGGGGTGGCCTGATGTCGGTCATGCGCGGCGGCCGCGTGTTTGAGAAGGTGGGCGTGAACGTCTCGACCGTCTTTGGTCAGTTGGGCGAGGCCGCCCAAAAGGCGATGGCCGCGCGTGGTGTGCCCGGCATGTCCGATGATCCCCGTTTCTGGGCCTCTGGCATTTCGCTGGTTGCCCATATGCAGAACCCGCATGCCCCGGCTGTGCATATGAACACCCGCATGTTCTGGACCCCGCATGCGTGGTGGTTTGGCGGTGGCTCTGACCTGAACCCCTGCATCGAATATGCGGAGGATACGGCCCATTTCCATGCCACCCAGAAAGCCCATCTCGACCCGCATGGCGCGGACCTTTATCCCAAGTTGAAAGACTGGGCGGATGAGTATTTCTTTGTGCCCCATCGTGGTCGTGCCCGTGGTGTGGGGGGCATCTTCATGGATGATCACTGCACTGGCGATTGGGATGCAGATTTTGCCCTGACCCAGGATATCGGCAAGGCGTTTTTGCCCGCTTATGTTCCATTGGTGGAAAAGCGGCGCGATACCCCATGGACGGATGCTGACAAGGATACCCAATTGATCCACCGCGGCCTCTATGCCGAGTATAATCTGGTCTATGACCGTGGCACCAAGTTCGGTTTGACCACAGGCCATGATGCCAATGCCGTTTTGATGAGCCTGCCGCCACTGGCCAAGTGGGTCTAAGCTAGTCCACCTGAATAAAGCGCGGCCCGTCAATGCTGCGGGCACTGTCGCGCGACGTTTGCGGCTGTTGTTGCTGGTTGAGCCCTGGCGGAAGAGCCCCCGCTGCGGTGTAGGCAACAGCGGCGCGCAAGAGGATCGGGCTGACATCCGGGCCCATGACTTGGGCTGCCATAATGTAGAATTGATCCGGGGCCACTGCCATGATGACTTTGGCCGTCCGCATCTGGGTCAGGCCAAGAGGGCGTGAAACTGTGGACGACGCATTCAGGGCTGCTTGTTCCTCGGCCGTGGCGGGCACCAGCGCGACCCATCCGGCGATCACAAGAAAAGCCGCGAATAATCCAAAACGGATACCGTAGTAGGCGACACGTAAGGTGAGTGGCAGTCTCATGAGACTGCCATATCACAAAACTGCCCGCAGGTGTCAGCCACCACGCACGGTGTCGATCATCAGTTGCACATTATCGGGGTTGGCATCAGGCGTGATTCCGTGGCCAAGGTTGAAAATATGTGGGCCCGCTGACAGGGCATCGACGATGCGCCGTGTCTCGGACACCAGTGCGTCGCCGCCTGTGACCATATGCGACGATTTCAGATTGCCCTGCACGCAGCCGTCTTTCTGGACGTGTTCGGCGACCCATGCGGCATCAACTGCGTCGTCGGTTGCCACACAGTCAGCCCCAGTCGCCGCATGCACGCCTGCGTATTTTTCACCCGCGCCACGTGGGAAAGCGATCACCGGGATGCCCGGGTGCTTTTCTTTCAAGGCAGCTGTGATCCGCTGCATCGGCTTGATCGAAAATTCAGTGAAATCGTCGCCTTGCAGTGATCCAGCCCAGCTATCGAAAAGCTTGACGCATTCGGCACCCGCTTCGATCTGTTTGGACAGATACGCGATTGTGCCTTCGGTCAGGCGGTTGATGATTCCTTCGAACACGGGCCGGTTCTCGGCCTTGAGCGCGTGGGCTGGGCCTTGATCGGGTGTCCCGCGCCCAGCGATCATGTAGGTCGCGACTGTCCACGGTGAGCCTGCAAAACCGATGAGCGTCGTTTCCTTGGGCAGTTCCTGCGACAGGATTTTGACCGTGTCATAGATGGGGTTCAGGGTTTCGTGGATCTCGTCAGTGGACTTGAGCTGTGCCAGCTCATCCGCGTTGGTGATTGTGGACAGACGTGGCCCTTCGCCTGTCACAAACCAAAGGTCGGCCCCCAATGCCTGCGGCAAGAGCAGGATATCTGCAAAAAGGATTGCCGCATCAAAGCCGTAGCGCCGGATCGGCTGGAGCGTGACCTCGGCCGCAAGCTCTGAATTATAGCAAAGCGACAGGAAGTCGCCCGCTTGTGCGCGTGTGGCGCGGTATTCGGGAAGGTACCGTCCCGCTTGGCGCATCATCCAGATCGGCGGGGTGGGAAGGGTTTCGCCCGCGAGGGCCCGGAGAATCGTCTTTTGCGCCATGATGGTTCCTTTTTCGTCGCTCCCGTGGTCCCAATTGCAGAACATGTTGTCAAGGGAGTTGTCAGGCTAGGTTGACAGGTTTACAGATCACCCTATGACGATGACATTGCCGACCCCCGCTTCTCCCTTCAATATTGGTACTCGTGGTTCTCCGCTTGCTCTGGCGCAGGCCCATGAGACGCGGGCGCGCCTGATGGCGGCCTTTGACCTGCCTGAAGATGCCTTTGCAATTTGTGTGATCAAGGTGACTGGCGATGCCATTCAGGACCGCCCGCT
>CAYLMZ010000075.1:0-11466 GCA_964385035.1 uncultured Loktanella sp. | reverse complement strand
CCACAGTTTCACTCCAAGTTTGGGGTTTCCCCCGGCTCAATTTTGTCAAACGGCTCTGCCGCCCAACATCTACAGTCCATGCAAACGGGGCGTGCCAGATACGCAGCAAAAGAGCCTTGTATATCTTCTGGTCTATCCCGTCTCAGGCAGGAATTATTGGCAATTTGCCGACCCACCGTCTCGGACGAATAAAGGCCCGAACGAATCAATCCCTCGGGCCAGGACTGCTAGTTAGTCGTTTCTCAGAATGATTTAAAGGCCTAATTGCCTTGATGATTTGCTGCGACCCACTTCAAGCCAGTGGTAGAGACACCTTCTTTGCAGGGAAGATAAGATAAGTCGCGAAAAGGTTTACGAACTTCAACCTCTCCATGCCAATCGCCCCGCTTTGCGAAAGCTCATTATTCAGCCGTTGAACGTCGTCAACTTTTTGCTGTCAAGTGCTTTCGGGAATGACATTATCAACTTAGAAACAGTTAGATGTTCACCCATAGCAGCAAACCCCAGCAACAGGTGGACGTAACCCCATGTAAAATGGTCGTAGGTCCCTTGTCTGAGGATGCATTTCAATTCGCCAGCTTCTTGAGTTCACTCAGCAATGAAGCAAACTTACGTTGCTGTCTCGCCCAAGGGAACTGGAAAAGCGTGATCGGCGTTTCCCAATCCGCGCCGTAATTCACCCGTAACAGCTTTTCAGGGAACTGGGGCAGAGGACCACCGCTTACCGGACAAACGCGCTTTGGCAAGATATCATCAACATGCAAATCGCCGAACGAATAAGGGAAAATGTATAGTTTTCCCGCGATCACATATGCTGGAAACAGATCCAACCCAAAGCCTTCCAACCGATTAAGACCAATGATGCCAGACGACGCGCTTGTGGCTCGTTCATGCCCCATCTCTTTCAGCGTTTCGCCTAATCTTACAAATTCGATTGCGGCATCGGTGTGACTCTGCGCGTGAAGGAATACAAACATGTCCAGATCATCATCACCTTTGATGAGCCTTCCATCACGAACCAGTCCTAACAGTGTGCCAGAATTGAGAAAGACCTCGTATCCGATACCATTTAGCTGAACCGTTACATCCCTTAGGCCTGCAAAAATGGCGCTCTCACTCGCAAGATGGATGGGTTTCTTTGTATAGCCGTGGTTTCCTAGCGTAATGCCTCCGCCGTTTGACAAAAGCTGCTCTTCAAATGCAAAAAATAGCTGTTGTTCTTTCCGACGCTGCCTCAGCTCACGCAAACTTCTGAAAGATTGTCGGATCAAATGCGGTCGGGCTTGGGCAAGAAATCCAACCATGACAAAGGTTTCAAGAAACAGGCAGTCTTGCTGATGAGCAACTTTGTGCTGCAGCAAATGGCGAAATCTGCGCCAAGCATGAAATTCCGGTTTCCAATCTGCAATTCCGGCTTGTGCTTGCCTATGCAGTTCTTTGAGTTCGTCTTCGCTAATCAATGAATATCATCTCGATCGTTCTAAGTTGACCAAGGCTTATGCCAGGCCTGAGAGGAAGCGCTCAAATTTCTTCCGTTGTTGCGCCCATGGAAAGTCGAACAACCGGATCGGTGTGCGCCAATCTTCGCCGTAATTCACTTCTAAGACAGCATCGGCATGGTTTGGAACGGGTAGTCCACTGAAAGGACATGTCTTCAGCGGTAGGACATGCTCTTCTGCAAGATCGCCAAATGAGTAGGGATAAATAAAAATACGCCCGTCAACGCAGTAGGCAGGGAACAGATCAATGTCGAGGCCAACGATCTCATTCATTTTCAGCATGCCGTGGTGAACGTTGCGCAGTGGCCGTCGCTGGGCTTTACCAGTCAGGGTCTGGCCAAGGGACAGAAATTCTTCGGCGGCTGCTTCGTGGCTGTCAGCTTGCAAAATAACGCATAGGTCTGCGTCATCATCGTACTTGATGAGGCCGCCTTCTCTAACCAGCCCAAGCAGCGTTCCAGAGTTCGCAAAGGACTTATACCCGACGTCCTCCAAAATGTTGATATGTCTTGCGAGACCAGCAAAAACATCGTCCGGTTTCAAATCCGACAACCGTTCTTTCGAATAACCGTGATTATTCAAAAAATAGCCTTGCTTGTTCACTTCAAGAATCTCTTCGAGAGCCTCAAAGCGCTCTAGTTCACCTGCCGCGACACGCAGCCGACGCAGCTTCCGGAATGCCTGCCGCATGGGCGAGGGTCGGGCGCGTGCGAACAGACCCGCCATTATCAAGACCTCAAGAAAGTAGGGATCATCTGACATGCTGTCAGAGTGTCGCCAAACCGATCGAAACTTAGCATGTGGAGAGAAGGCGGCAGTACCTTCTGCTAAAGCGCGCTTCAACTCAGCGTGCAAATTATCGAGCGTGTGTTGAGCTAGCATTCCTCGATCCCGATTTTATCGTCGGCAAGATGGTTGGGCCAAAGTCAAGATAAACACCACATCTGACAAACAAGAAAGCGGACCCACATCGGCAGGCCCGCTTTCTTAAGTTCATTCGCAATTGCGACTTAGTCGTTGCCAGTCGCCGATGTCACATCGATCGTCACGCCTGGGCCCATGGTTGAGCTGACAGCGATCTTTTTCATGTATGTGCCTTTGGCGCCTGTTGGCTTGGCTTTGCTGACAGCGTCAACGAAGGCCAGCATGTTTTCTTCAATCTGCTGGGCAGAGAAGGATGCTTTGCCGATACCAGCATGAACCACACCAGCTTTTTCCGCTTTGAACTGCACCTGACCGCCCTTTGCCGCTTCGACGGCTTCTTTGACGTCCATGGTCACTGTGCCAACACGTGGGTTTGGCATCAGGTTGCGTGGGCCCAAAACCTTACCCAGACGGCCAACAACAGCCATCATGTCAGGTGTTGCGATGCAACGATCAAAGTCGATTGTGCCGCCCTGAACAGTTTCCATCAGGTCTTCTGCACCCACGATGTCTGCACCAGCTGCCTTGGCCTCTTCTGCCTTTTCGCCACGGGCGAAAACAGCAACGCGGACAGTTTTGCCTGTGCCGTGTGGCAGAGTAACAGTGCCACGAACCATCTGGTCTGCGTGACGCGGGTCAATGCCAAGCTGCATGGCGATTTCGATGGATTCATCGAACTTCGCTTTTGCGTTGTCTTTGACCAGCGATGCAGCCTCGGAAACAGAGACGTTGTGCTTGCCTTCGAAAGCCGCGCGCGCGGCTGTTGTGCGCTTACCGAACTTAGCCATTACTTCACCTCGATGCCCATAGAGCGGGCAGAACCCGCGATGATCAGCATTGCGCCTTCGATATCGTTGGCGTTGAGGTCTTTCATCTTGGCTTCAGCGATCTCGCGGACCTGCTTGCCTGTGATGGAGCCTGCAACGGATTTACCAGGTGTCTGGCTGCCGGACTTCAGCTTGGCCGCTTTCTTGATGTAGTAAGACGCAGGTGGAGTCTTGATTTCCATCGAGAACGACTTGTCCTGATAATAGGTGATCACAGTCGGGCATGGGGCGCCTGGCTCCATGTCTGCGGATTTCGCGTTAAACGCTTTACAGAATTCCATGATGTTGATGCCGCGCTGACCCAGCGCAGGACCGACGGGTGGGGACGGGTTTGCTTGACCTGCAGGAACCTGCAGCTTGAGCGTACCCACTACTTTCTTGGCCATGGGGCCTCTCCTTTTCCAATGCCTCACGGTCGCGACCGCAAAGCTTTTCATTGTGTGGTTCGGCTGGTCACGCGCGCGCGCCAAAGCCTCCCACAGAGGAATCACCCAAGTGGCTGGGCGATAAGCGCGCCGTTTATGGGCAATTCGCTCAATACGCAAGCATTTTGCTGTATTCTGAACCGGAAAGAGCCATGCCATGCGCTCTACCTGTTTCATCTGACGGGCTGCCGACTTTCCAACCCCGGATTTTGCTCTAACTCCCGATCATCGGAGACCAAAGATGAAATATGCGACGACCCATATCGCTTTCCATTGGATCACCGCGCTGTTGATTGTTTTCATGGCGGCAAGCGGGCTGGCCTATAGTTAT
Source organism: uncultured Loktanella sp. (assembly GCA_964385035.1). Taxonomy (GTDB): domain Bacteria; phylum Pseudomonadota; class Alphaproteobacteria; order Rhodobacterales; family Rhodobacteraceae; genus Yoonia. Next base: position 7,460 of record CAYLMZ010000075.1, on the reverse strand, counting down.
GACATCATCGATAAACCCGCCCTGACGGCGCACCAGATTGCCGGGCAAGTTTTGATCCTGCTGCTCATTGGTCGCATTGCCGCCCGTGTTTTCATCCGGACTCAGACAGTTGCAACAACGCATCCTGCCATTGAGCGAGCCGCGGCCAAGGCCACACACCTCGGCCTGTACCTCTGTCTGATTGCATTTGCGGTCACAGGCTATGTTTCGGCCTCTGCGTTGAGTAGCTCTGCCCTGCTTTTTCCGGTCGACATCGGCTTTGCCCGTTCAGACACAGGTGAACAGCTCCTTGAGCTGCACTTTTTGCTCAAATGGGTCCTACTTGGTCTTCTCTCGCTTCACCTTGCTGGCGTGATCAAACATGTTCTGGTCGATCGCGACGGTACTTTTGCCAAAATGACAACGCCCCTCATAAAGGACTGACACATGCATCGCTTTAGCCGCCGCCACGTGATTACGACCATCTCTTCCACTGCTGTCATGCTTTGCCCCGCGATCCTGAACGCCCGCACTGTCGAAGTGGACTGGGGCGGCATTCCAACCACGGAACCGATTGGTCAAAACCAAACACTCACCGTTGGCGCCGGCCCCGCAACGGTCGAGATCTCGGCCCTTCAGCCGGGGGAAGTCGCAGTCATTGCACGCCCGACCGACGATGCAAATTATTCATCGACGGGTATGACCCAGTTCATTGCTGTCCATCGCCGCACACCCGAACAAATCGCTTTTGGCGAGGCGAATGATCCTGCGGGATCTGTCCAGAACCCCGCTTATTTTGTGGTGAACCTACTCTGCACGCATCGCGGGAAAGCCATTGGACTGACGGGTGACCCAGCTGCACCCTTTGCCTGCACTGACCGTGGGTCGCGCCATTCGTCCGTTTATGACGCCTCGGGTCTAGGTGTCTCGGGCGCGTCGGAAGATGAGCGTCTGTCTACTCCGGAGCACACGCTGGCCGTTGATGGCGAGACTGTTGTTTTGACATTGGCCTAAACGAAAAAGGGCACGCCACAGCATGCCCTTTGTTCAATCTTAGGTGTCGCAGCTTACTGCTTGGTCACCTGCGTATATTCCAGTTCGACCGGTGTCGCGCGGCCGAAAATCGAGACTGTTACCTTCAGGCGCTGGTTTTCTTCATCCACTTCCTCGACCATGCCGTCGAAATCCTCGAACGGGCCGTCGTTGACTTTGACCTTTTCGCCGATCTCGAAGTTGATGAGCGTGCGTGGCGCTTCTTCGCCTTCCTGAACGCGGCCCAGGATCGCCTGTACTTCGGCATCGCGCATTGGCATCGGGCGGCCTTGTGGACCAAGGAATCCGGTGACGCGGTTGATCGAGTTGATCAGGTGATAACCCTCATCGGACATTTCCATGTGGACCAGTACGTAACCGGGCATAAACCGACGCTCTGCTGTCACCTTTTTGTTGCGGCGGATTTCGATGACCTCTTCGGTGGGGACCAACACTTCGTCGATCTGGTCGTCCAGACCTTGATCAACTGCCTTTTGGCGGATCGCCTCTGCAATCTTCTTTTCGAAGTTGGAGAGAACACTTACCGAGTACCAGCGTTTGGCCATCTTTCAGAGCACCTTGTTGTCACCGGCCCCTGCGGGCCGCATCATGATTGTTTCGCGAGTCCCGAAAATAAAAGCGGCGTGCAACTCATCTGCCGCACGCCATTTCCGGATAACTTGGCAAGGCTCATACCGTCGCCTGCGCAGGTTTTCAAGAGGCAGCGCACGCCCGCTTTGGCTTAGCCGCCAAAGAAGCCGAGAACGCCATTCAGACCAGTGCGCAAGAGCAGGTCAACGAGGAAGAAAAAGATCGCCGTCAGGGTCGCCATGATGAATACCATCAATGTGGTCATCAATGTCTCGCGCCGTGTCGGCCAAACGACCTTGGACACTTCTGCGCGAACTTCCTGAATGAACTTTACCGGGTTGGCCATTGCCATCTCTTTTCGTCCTCTATCTCAACAGGCGCGACATACGGACTCTGCTGAGTGAATTCAAGCCTGACCTTTGCCAGGGCAGATCAACTCTGCGAGGGTCGCAACAGAGTGACGCCGGGCATCTGCGCAATTGTCCGGACTTGGTCCATATAGCGCTGATCACTGATCGCATGGTCTTCGGCTGAAAAGGCATCAAATGGCGGATATCCATCGGCCACCGGCAAGAGCACCCGCGTCTCTTTGGCAATGTCACGCATATCGCCTGTGCCTTCGCGGTGCAAAATCTCTGCCACTGCCGCTGCTGAAAGGCCCGCATTGATCGGTCTATCTACCGTTGGCACCAGTTTGGCTGCTGCTTCACCCAGCATCAGGGCTGTGATCTGCTCAAACAGTGGACGGTAATCTTCATAACGCCAGACAATGCACTGCCCGACACCCGGCGTCGCGCGAATACGCGCCACCAGATCGACCCAATCCACCCCGCTCAGTGGATTGCGTCGCAAATATTCTCCCAAGGGCCGGACCTGCCCGCCCAAAAGCATTTGGCAATAGGCGGAATTCATGAACCCGGTGGGCCGTCTGATCGCAAGGAACACATCAATCTCTTGTCCGATCGCCGCGGCAAAGGCCCCGAGCCGCTCACCCGCGGGTTTGTAACGCCTCTTCAGTCCCAATCCATTCGGACTGTTAAGCGGCCCGATGAAATTCTCTTCGCTGAAGACGATCCGCTGCGCGTCCTTTGCCATCAAGGCCAATTGCTCGTTCGGGAGCCGCTTGGGCAGCGGTTTGTCCTTGCCAGCCTGAAAGCCAAAGAGGGCCGGAATTGTGCGGCCGGGCATGCGGAAGTTTTCGGGCCCGTAAAACCGCACCCCTTCTTCCGCGAGCGGATCCAGTACACGCCTGATCGTCTTTTGAAGATGAGTCGTTGCCGTCTTATGGGCACCCACATGAAAGGCAATCGAAAGAGGTTGGCTTGTCATGGGGTTGATTGATCCTCTGGCGGGGCGCCACTTGATCTGGTCTGGCAGGGGCACCAGGACTTGAACCCGGGACCTACGGTTTTGGAGACCGCCGCTCTACCAACTGAGCTATACCCCTACGACCGGGTGTCGGGTTAGTCTGGAATCACAGCGGGATCAAGAGGGAAGGTGCAGGACACTTCCGGTTCCGGACAAGAAATGCGACAAGCAGCACAATTCAACAATGGAACGGATGGCCTGTGCTGAAACGATTGCGCCGCAGGATCGAAAAATCAGAACGGATCGCAGCGGGGCTTGCGGCGATTGCTGGTGCGTATCTTGCCTTTTGTAATCGGACGACAAAATGGGAAGTTGAGGGGCAAGACGCCCTCGAAGCAGCTTTGCAGGATGGTCCGGTCTTACTTGTGATGTGGCACGAACGGTCCATGATGGGGGCCTTGCACTGGCCTGTAGAGGCCGGACCACTTTCCAGTCTTTATGCAAAATCCCCCATTGGCCGCGTATCAGGCGCATTGCAACGCCGGATGGGCCTTCACCCGATAGAGATGGCGGACAAGATCTCAAACGTGGCCGCATCGCGCGCGGTGCTGAAACGGGCGAAGGCAGGCGTGAGTATCGGCATGACGGGTGACGGACCATTAGGACCCGCATTGGTCTTAAAAGATGCGCCACTCGAATGGGCGCGCGTCACAGGTATGCCGGTGTTTGGCTATGCCTTTGCATCGACGCGATCGCGACGTTTGAATACTTGGGACAGAATAGTGTTGCCCAAGCCATTCGGCAAAGGCGCGATTGTATTTGCGCGGTTTCAGGGTGAAGTAGCGCGTCAGATTGATGTGAACGAAAAGGAAGAACTGCGCCGGGATTTAGTAAAATTCCTTACTCAGACGATGGTGCTGGCAGACAGAATGGCAAAAGTTTCTTCTGCCTCCTGAGACTCCCAAACAGATTTTCGCTCAGCATGACGCCTTGCGCTTCAGCCAACGATCCTTTTGTGGTTCGTTTCGGCAATCTTACGATAGCTCTGATCCTTCATCGTTGTTACAGGCCACGTATGATAGGGTGTCTGGTGATTGCTGGCCCTCACCAGATTTTTGAATCCTTTGTCGATTTGCTCCAGCGCAATTGGCAAAGACAGTTGATCGCGCCGCGAAAACCGCAACACATGTTGGAACCATAGTTCCATCGCAGCAATGCACTGTGAAGACTTATGGCGCCTTGCAAGTACCCCACCCCAGACAGGGCGAACAAAGAGACGGCGCCAGTGATGTATCTTATAGTGTTGCAGTTGTGCTTCGATGACTTCTGGATAGTCTAAGTTCGCTTTGGTGACTTTGCGAAATTCTTTCCGCAAACTGTTGCGGATGGAGTGCTTAAAGGCACCAAAGACGAATTTCTCGTTTGGCATGAGATATTCCCAAAGCGCCTCAGCAGGCCTATCAAGCTGCACCTTTGTATCAATGTAGAGCGACCTGTCATATTCCGCAAAGAAGCGATGGGCGCATATTTTGAACTCGCGCGAACTCCGGAAGGGATCGGAGACCAACGTTGGTTCGACTTGGCGGATGTCCCAGCCCCTTGGGTCCAAATATTCCTGATCCGTCAGACAAACAAAATCGACATTTCTCTGCGGCTCAACAGGCTTCAGGTCGAAAGGCAAACCTAAGGCTACGGTGTAGACGACCAGCTTGTTCTGCTTCACTTTTTGCCTCCAGAATGGGCCTGCGCGTGATTACCGCAGCAACAGAACCAAGAGTATAACTAATATGCATTTCTCTAAAATCCCAAGGACATTCGTTTGAGAGGGCAAGTCAGTCTTCGGGAGTTCGGACATCAATTCAGAACGAACAGACTAGCGCAAGGTGGCTATGAGAAAGGGGTGTTCGCTCATACGCGTTGCAGCGAAACATGGCTCTTTATGCTCTTCACTAAGCTCGATCTTAAACCACAAAAAGTTCATTGTATTGATCGCTCACTTATCAACGAAAGTGACTGCAATTCGTCAGCAATTACTTACGTTCGAACAAGAATGTCCCACGCCTCAGATAGCACCTGATGACCTCGAATCCGGCCTCGTACAAAACACTAAGAACCGCCGGTACAGTGTTTTCGCCCCCTCGCTCTGGACCAGCGTCAACGGCTACATATTCGCAACGTGCCAGTGTTGCACTGGCACCGCGCAGCACTTCTGGCTCCATACCTTCGGCCTCAACTTTCAGAAGCCTAATTGGGCGGTCTGGTTCTTGTTCTGCCAAAATGTTGTCCATGGTGTCGATTGCTATTTCAATCTGCTGCGAACTTTCTCCCACAGAGAAAAGAGTGGAATCAGCATTGGCCGTATCAAGAAAAAACGAAGCCCGCCCGGCTTGGTCGCTTAGACCAATTTCCAATAGCTTTCCTCCCGGCACGTTGCGGACCAACGCCTTGTAGGCACTCGGGTCTGGTTCAAACGCGATATAATCTGCACTGTGCTCGGTCGCCCATAAGCCGATCTCGCCAATATTTGCACCTACGTCAACGACCAGATCGCCTTTTCGGACCAATCCGCTATCAAAGCAGTAGTCAGACAAAACCCACTGCATCCGTCGATCTATCCCATTCTTATAGAGCCTTAAGCGCTTGCGATGAGAGACATAAACACGCTTGCCGCTGTCTTTACTTTCAGCAAAAAAGAGATCGTATAGTGGGTCATGGCCAAATCTCGTCCGACCATCACTCCTTGGCAAGAAGCTACGCGCAAAGAACATTGCCATCTCATCCTTCTCTTACTGTGGCCCGACACTTGCCAGTATGCGCACGTTGGCGTTGCCCGCCCCAGCCCAGAAGACATCGGTGACGTGTATGGGCGACTTTATCGCGATAATAGATAGCGTGCATCTTTTCTTCTTTGCCCCCGGCTTTGAGGTCGCATTCTCGCCGATGGCACAATGACCGGGAAATACATCCCCGCTCTCTAATCCTGCTGGCGAGAGCAACCATAACGATCCAAGAGTGCGCTGCCGCACTGGACCCAAAAGCCTCTTTGCTATCGACAGAGGCAAACCAAAGACTTCCGCAATCAATTGGTAGAGTTTCTTCAACAAACCACCAAAAGAGCTGATACGCAGTTGGGATAAGACGCAACCTAGCGCCTTCCCATCACGCGAAAAGCGACCAATGCGAGCGCTGCAAGAAACGACATAGCCGCACCGACAAGAAGGGCGTTGGCGGGATTGCCGCTCGCCTCAGCGACGCCTCCACCGATGCGCGGCGCGACCATCATCAACGCGTAGTACACGGTAAAGAAAAGGCCCATGCCAAAGGCGCGGGCCTTCTCTGACAGGACCTCAGAGGGCAATGTCATGATAGGCCCTCCGCCAAAGGCGAACAGCACACCTACCACTACAAAGACAACGAATGTGGTTTGCGGCAAATAGACAGCCAGCGGCATTAAGGCCGCAAAACTCAGCAGCGTCAGCAGGATCGTTGTGTCCTTACGCCCTGTCTTGTCCGCAATCACACCACCTAAGGGCAGCGCCAGCGAAAAGAGGAACATAAAGAGGCTGATCATAGACCCGGCCTCGGTCAGCCCCCACCCTTGCGCGATCAGGAACGTCGGTCCGAAACTGAACACCATGGCGAGTGCCGCATTATAAAGTGCCCAGACCAGTGACGCTAACGCCAATGCGCCGACAGGCAGCCGTGCTGTTGCAGGGATCGCCGTGGATGCTTGGATCGCTGTTGGCGGGGCGTGGTAGAAAAGGCCAAAAAGCAGCAGCGCCAACGCGACGCCGACACAGATCACCCAACCCGCAAGCCAAAGCCCGCCAGAAAGCGCGAGCATGGGCAGAGCGGCCAAAGAAACGGCGATGCCGACCGGCCATGAGTTGATAAAGACGGCCATCGCAGTCGACATTTCGCGCCCCGCAAACCAGTCGACGACCATCTTGGTCATCACAACATTCAAGATGACACCACCCGCCCCCATGATCAGACGCCCTGTGGTCAGCATGCCCCATGATGGTGCAAGGACTGCGATGACACTTCCTGCAAGCATCAGCACCAGGCCAGTCGCAACAACCCTTTTGTCCCCCAATCGCGCAGCGACAGCACCACCGGCAAAAGCAAAAAAGATACCGGGTGCGAAATAGAGACCAATCAGGAAGCCGATATCACCCAGCCCAACGCCGTAAGCATCGGAGATCAGCGGCGACAAGGCCGCAACCGACTGGAACTGCACCGCCATCATGGTTCTGGCGAAGAACAGGACAGCCAGAATGAACCAGCGGTTTTGAGTCATGCGGCGACGTTCTGGCCAGTCGAAGAAAAAGGCAAGCAAAAAGGCCGCCTCCTTTCGGAAGCGGCCTTTTTGTTTCTTGTCTGATCAACCCGGCGTGTTCTCGGGCGCTTTTGCTTGGGCAAAAGCCCCTGTCACACGCGCGGTGTTTCCCCGCTTGCGCGGGGAAGAACCCGTTATTCGTTGATCTTGGATACGACGCCGGCGCCGACTGTGCGGCCGCCTTCGCGGATCGCAAAGCGCAGGCCTTCTT
>CAYLMZ010000074.1:0-11552 GCA_964385035.1 uncultured Loktanella sp. | reverse complement strand
TCAGGCGCGGGCGGCACCGCGCGATGCACCGCGTCGAGCACCTGTTCGTATTGATGCGGGCCTGTGACGGCGAGGATCTGGGGGTGATGTTCGCGGATATAATCCGGCTCGGCCCCCAGACAGCCAGTCACGATGACTTTGCCGTTTTCCTGCAAAGCCTCTCCGATGGCATCGAGGCTCTCGGCCTTTGCTGAATCCAGAAACCCACAGGTGTTGACGATGACGGCCTCAGCGCCTGCGTAATCGGGTGAGATCGCGTAGCCTTCGGCTCTGAGCCGTGTGAGGATACGCTCGCTATCAACCAGAGCCTTCGGACACCCCAGACTAACCATGCCAATGGTTGGCTGCCCGTCGCGCGGGGCGTCGGAGATCTGGGCTTTGGGGGCAAGGTCGGGGCGCAGCTCGGGCGGGTTTTGTGTCATGGCGCGGATATAGCGCGCGGGGTCACGGTTTGGAAGCGGCTGTGTTGGCGGACCGGTGGCCCTGCCTCAAAGGTTGCGCTGCCATGACAGGGCAAAATCGATCGAACTGCGCAGATCTTCAAAATGCGGCAAATGCCCCATCCCCTTGGCCACGGTCAGCGGTGGTTCATCAACGCGCGCAAGGATCTTTGCCAAGGCTTCTGGCGGATGAATGGAATCGTCACTGCCATGCAGGAACCGGCGCGGTACTGACAGTTTTGAAACCTCATCCCAGCTAAACTGGGTCTGGTTGAAGAAATCATGCTTGATCGATTCAGGGGATTGCAAGGTGACCAGCTTCAGCCGTTCGCCTTTGTCAGGGCCATCGAATTCCTTCAAGACATGTGTCACGTCGCGGTTGCTGGCACGAAATGTGCTGAGCCACATGTTGCGGAACCTTTTGTTGCTGGCCACGTATTTGCGCATGCCCGCGACGGTGCGGGTCATGATCGCCTCGCTCCGGAACGCAAGCTCGACCAGTTCGGCCCCGAAATAGGGGATTTTCACTGTGCTGCGCCCGGTGGAGTAACACGTCGCGATAAAACTGATCGATGAGACCGCATCAGGGCGCGCGTTTGCGGCCCTCGTCGCAACAGCACCGCTTGAGACAAAGGCCAACACGGGGACTGGTCCCCCTGTGATCTGGTCAATCACCGCCAGCAATCCTTCGACCGATGCGGCAAGGTGGCTTTTGCTATTCAGGACCGGCGCGCCGCTGTCCAGTTTGCCCGGGCGCAACGGCCAGATCAGCCTGACGTTCTGGGCATGGGCATGCGCTATGTCGGCCTCAGTGATCGGAGGCATGAACATCGGGTGCAGCACAATCAGCGGGTCGCCCCGCAATGGCCCGTATTCCAAGACAGGGACGCTCCCACCGCTGGGGGCAACAATCGTCAGGCGCCGCACGTCTTTGGGAAGGTATTTTTCGGCAAAGGTGGACAGGTCGCTTGTGCGGTCAGGGGCAGCGAGGGTTCCCATTTCCTTGATTACATGGGTGGTTAATACGCGCACGACTTCGGATTGCCCGCGCAGCGAAAGCTTGGACGCAAGGGATTTGAACTGGGAGCGCTTTGTCTCATAGCTCGTTTCGTCGACCGCCGCGGCATCGCGCAGGTTAAGGCCTTGCAACAGCTGCGTCGCCAATCGGGTTTCCGCGCCCGTGAGGGGGCTGGTCGCGATGGATGCGATCATGCTGTTTAACGTGGGCTCGGTCACGACGATGTCGACGTCGGGCAGGGCCAGTGCGACATACCCGTTGCGTGTGACAAGACCGGCTGCTGCACGCAATTTTCTGATAAGTGGCGCAAAGATTTCAGGTGTCGGGGTGTCCCGCCGGATCAGCCAGACCGGATCGGCACCAAAATGGGCGTCTGGCATCGGGCTATCCTCAAGGACGCTTTGCGAGAACTGCTCCAACTCTGACGATTTGAGATCAGGGATGTTGGACAACGCGCGCAGCGCCGACATGAGGGTATTTGAAATCGCCATGAGGTCAGGTGTAACGCAATGAAAAAATTTCACAAAGTCTGATAAAGCTGATCAGAAATTTATCAGGCAGGCCACCCTTGTCATCTGGGGCGACCTGCCTGTTTGTTGTCTACTGTGTAAAGAAACCGATCGTGTTCATATCGGTGCCATCCACGGTGCCGGTTGCACTCATCACGCCGTGCACCTCTTCGGCCGCAGGGCCAAAGAAGGCGCCGTTGAAATTTGCATCGTCGTTGAATGTCACACCAGAGGTTTCAAGAGCTGCGTCGCCCTCAAATGATCCCGAAAAGGTATTCTGCGTAAAGGCGGCATCGTTGAAAGTGATCGTGCCGTCGATATCCGCGCGATCTTCGCCGGGCATCTGAAGGGTAAGCTCGTCCATGGTGCCGCCGATCATGCCTGTATCGAAATCGGCCTCCATCGTGACCTCGCCGCGCAGGCGCACCCGGTCCGAACTGCTGTTCTCAAAGTCCGTCTGCGGGTACATGTCAAAGCGGCCAAAGGCCGTGTAAGTCGTCGTGCCGGTGGCCGTTTCGAGGTACGCATCTGTGGTTTCCCCGCCAACCGCAGCAAAGGCGCGATTGAACAACGTGTCGTTTTCCGGGCCCAGATCTGCGGCGACCTGAACGACTGTACCAAATCCATTGTCGCCGCTTAGCAGATCATCAATCTCGCCGCCGAAATGGAAGAGACTGAAGGTCGTGCCGTCCTCGGCCTCGAATTCGTAACCGAAAATTTCGCCGCCCGGTTCAGTAATGCGATCAGACAGCGTAAATTCGCGGGATTGCCCATTGAGCGTTGCCGTCAGTTCACCATTGGCGTTCCGACTGATCGAAACCTCTGCCGCAGATAGGTTGGTGTCACCCCCATCAAAACGCAGTTGGATACCCGCCGACGTTCCTGCCCGGGATGACAGGGTGCCGCCGTCCTGCAGAATAGTCACAAGATCGCCATCAGGATCAGCAAAGGTCCGGCGTGCCTCGTCTGCATCGGAAAACACTGATGATGTTCCGCCACAGGCGGTCAGTCCGAATGCGCCGACAACCGCGGCAATCTTGTAAGTCAAAGTCATGTTGTCACTCTCTCTTGATGGAATTGAGCTGCAAAGCAGCACTGCCATCAGGGGTAGAGTGGGGGCAAAAACCGGGCATCACCCAATTGGGTGAAAGGCAGGCAGTGAGATAAGATCGCGCTGTGAAAAATGTCTCTGCATGGCAGAGCGGCTATCGCTTGCGAATATGAAGGCGGGTCAAAGAACACGTTTGCTGGCCGTGGGCGCGGCCTAACAAAGACCCCAGCGTTCCAGATAGAGCATCAGGACCGGGCTTTGATAAAGCGGCAGGATCGCAAGGGTCAGGCCTGCAAAGAGCAGCAGGGCGATCAGCGTAATGCGTTGCGTGTCGGTCATGGGGGTGAGGGTAACCTATCCAACATCAATGCGGAATAGGCCGCGCTGTGGTCGCGTCAGCCTGCCCTGCGCGGTGAATGCCCGGTGACGGGTGTGCTCAGACACGATCCCACGTGACGACTTCCGCACGGATCACCGGCTTCAGCTCTTTCAGAAAGTGATCCTTCAGCGCCTTGCGTTGATGACGGTAAGGCACGTCGCGGTCTTTCTTGAGTAGTGGAAGATCGAGCAACTGAAAATTCACGACCGGATGATTGGTCAGGATATACCTTGCCTCCAACGGGTCGATGAGATCTGCGTCACCTTCTGGGGCAGGGAATTTCCGACGGGACTGACTTTCCGCCAGACGCTCGATGTCATAGGCTGCTACTTCCTCTAAATCGCGCCCGTTCAGGGTCCCTATTGCTGGCTTTGTGAAAGCCTCATGCAGGTAGCCAGCACTGAGGCCCACCGAGGTGCAAGCCTCCGTTAGCCGCATCTCACCGTTCCGGATTGTACGATTGCGGCTATTCGACATAGCGTAGCGATCCCAAAACCGGCGAAAGGCGTCACTTTTCACAGCACGTTTGGACAACAGGATCATGTAGGATTGCAAGTGCGACTTATGATGCTTGCGATGCCGATAGTAGACGGGTCCGGCAAGATCGGACTCTAGCCTTTCGAGGCGCTGCAAAAGCGTGCAGTGGGTCGTCAGCGGAAACCAGATTGAGTCATTTAGCAATAACATGCGTTCGGGTATTTCGCCACGTGCGAAAATGTCTTTGATCGCATGTTGATACCCGCCGAAGTCGTAGCCGTGGTTCGGGCGTTGAATAATCCGGTGGCAGATAGCGCCCAACTGATCAAGGTCACTTGGTGACAACGGCGCATTAGATACCAAGTTTACGTCATACCCATTGGCGTCAAGATGCTTACAGGTGTCCAGTGTGCTCTGATGAAGTCCCTGTGGTTGGTAGATCAGGAAGATAGCTGACTTCTTATGCCGCTTCAGTCGGCATTCAACGGCCTTGACGGCACTCGGAAAGGCCCACTTGTGTAGCGCGAAATAAAGTGTCTCGAAGGGTTGGACCGGCCAGTGCGTGACTTGGTCCCAAACGCGCCACAACTCGCGCCGCACTTTCCATGCCGGCGGCATCATTGGCCCAACTCTTTGTTGGCGTCGAGTTGATCACACAGCGTCTCAAATTTGCTGAAGACCAGCCCCTGCTGTGCTGTGATCTTTTCCAGATAGTCGAACGTCCCAATAAACCGCGCGCGATTATCATCATTTGTCATTACATCGGTACGGCACTCGCCTAAAATATATGGGTCGTTGCGTGTCAACGCTTGGCTGATGATCGCTTCGGCTTGCTCTGTGAACATTCCCAGCAACAGCTTTGTGCGCTTGTCTTGGCCCGTTTTGATGTCTTTGACATTGCCTGTAGTGACGGGAATTTCCCAAAACCCATAGTTGGTCGGGCCGGGGACCGTGAAATCGGCTTGTGAAGGCTTGAATGGATGGCGCGGGGTCCTGGTATAGTCCGGTGTCTTACCTTTGCTGATTTCGCCTTTTCCTTCGGCCGCGATCGCTGGTCGACCAGGATTCATCGAGCAGTCAGCGCGGACACCGTACTCCTGCATCAGGGGAAGCGCCGCGTGGTGCATAAACCCGTCCCCAAAAGACATATGGACAGGGCTGGATCCTGTTCGGGTCTTGAAGGTCTCCAACCCGAGTTTCAAGACCTCTTCGATCCAGTCCTCATCTTCGAAATCCGCGATCCATGTGTCACGAAACCAGCGCCGGGTGGGGCGCCAGGTATGCACGTGCAGACCGATGCAATCGCCGGCAACACGAATCTGGCTTACTTCATCGGCATAGCGGTCAAACACCCATCCGGCATCGCCGTAGGCAATCTCGATCTGGGGATCCATGCGTAAGTTCCAGTTGAAATGAACTGGGCGACCAGAGCTTATTGATAGCCTTTCACGACGCTTATTCAGGAAGTCGACAATTTCAGAAAAACCATCCCAATCCGGACGCTCTCCTTTTACAAGGCGTTGAACGGGTTCGACATCAATATTCAGAACAAACGGTAACACGGCACTCATCCCTTAAAAGGCTTAAATCAAAATACTCAGCGATCGGAGATTATTGATTCCCTGAGTTTGTGAAAGAGAATTGCGGACTTCTTTACCTTTTGTGAACGAATTGTTTTGACTTGGTGTTACAGGAATCGGCGCCACCCAAACCGTGCTCTCCTTCATCCTGCTCTTTTTCCTCGGCCTCGGCCTCCGGACCCGTTTCCGCCTCCGCTAGCCCCTCACTTCGTCTGCATCTTCTTCATCATGCTCAGCGCCATCCGCCGTGGCAGCCATGGCATGATCCAGTTCAGCATGAACCGCAGGCGGCCCTTTTATTTCCCGTGTTGCCTTGTCGCGCATGATTTGCTGGCAGGGGGCATAGGGACATTCACTTGCTACATCAGGCTCATGCCTCTACCCTTTGAGGAAGTTAATGCGGACAAAACAAGCCAGAAGAGCGGTGTGAATGCCAACACCAAACATCAGCGCCACTTCAGCCACCGTCGGCGGCACCGGCGTCACCGTGAGCGGTGGGTTTGACGAATGGACCTTAGACGGGACCATCGACGTTTTTGATTTCGACGGTGACTTCACAATTGTGATCGAATTCGAAAATGACCCGCTCAACGGCGGAACCGCAGATCTCAGCGACCCATTCGCCATTTTAAGCGAGGGAAACCTTGATGTTCTGTTCGATGATTTTGACCTTAGTCTTGTTGTCAACGACCAAGGCACCGCCGACCTATCAGACGACACTGCAACAGTCACACTGACTGTCAACGCAGATGATTTACTCTCGGCAGGCGAGGTCAACTTTACCATCGGTGGTCGCGGCGACGGGATCGCGGAAGGCGATCCTGGGGACCAGGTCTTCATCAACTTCGCCTGTTTTGCGCAAGGAACAGAAATCCTGACCAAGCGCGGTGCAGTGCCCGTAGAGCGCCTCGCCGTGGGCGACCTTGTGTGCACTCGGAAAAACGGGTTTCAGCCTGTCAAATGGATTGCATCGCGCGCGCTGTCAGAAGACGAGTTACGCCAAAACCCCCAGCTCCGCCCAATTCGAATTGCCAAGGACGCATTCGCGCCAGGTGCGCCAGCCAGTGATCTGCTGGTGTCGCCACAGCATCGCGTTTTCGTGCAGTCACCGGCATTGCAGGTGCACTATTGGTTGGACGAGGCGCTCGCGCCGGCCAAGGGGTTAGTCAATCACAAGTCGATCACGGTCAGTCGCATGACCGGGGTCACTTACTACCACCTTTTGTTCGATGAGCATGAGCTTGTGCAGTCCAACGGTCTGTGGACCGAGAGCCTTTTTCCAGGTCGTGAAGCGCGGAAATCGCTCGATGCAGCCGCCATCGCGGAATTGAAAACGCTCTTCCCCAGTCTCTTCGCACCGGAGCAAGAGAAACATGTTGCTGCCCCTTTCCTTTCCGTGCGTGAGGCATCGGTCCTCGCTCACAGGCTGAACTAGACGCATCAAGATTTCATGTCCAAGCAGATCAAGACAAATGCGGCCCATCCGACCCGCGGTCAACTCTACGCAATGGGAGAGTTGTTGTTCCTTGCAATGCGCAGTGCCGGCTTTGGGAAAATTCCCATGAACCGGTTCTATGACCTCTTACAACCGGCAATTGACGCACAACAGTTCCAAGTCTTTCGTTTTGATGACGTCCCCCGCGGTGGCATTCTCTGGGCAAAGCTGTCGTTGGATGCCGAACGGCGCTATCTGCGTGGCGAGACACTCAAGCCGGAAGACTGGACCAGCGGGGACAGGGCGTGGATCATACATTTTTTGGCACCTTATCCAAAGATGTCGATGTTTATGATCCGCTGTATCAAGCAGGGCCGAAACTTGCCCGCCCGCAACTTTCACTACTTGCGTCTGAACGGCGGTTGGGACGACTATCGCACGATCGTCAACGTGAACCTCGACGCCCCAAAGGGCGCGCGTATCCGTGCCATTGAACCAAGCAAATTCTTGCAAGAGCACGGACATACCAAAGCTATAGCTTAATTCGTTGGTGCACGCGAGACTGCTTCTGTCCGTGAACAGTAATGGTTGTAATGCGTTTCAAGGACGACAGGAGGGAAGGGCCCTTACTTCGTCTGCATCTTTTTCATCATGTTCAGCGCCATGCGCCGTGGCATCCATGGCATGATCCAGTTCAGCATGAACCGCAGGCGGCCGTCGTTGATCGCCCTTAGCTCGCCCCGTCGCATCGCGTCGTAGCCGAATTTGGCGACCGACTTGGCTGTCGCCCCTTTTTGCGCGACCAGTTGCGTGCCTTCCAGATCGGCGCTGGCGGCGAATTCGGTCTCGACGTATCCCGGTTCAAGGGCTGTGACGGTCACGCCTTTGTCCCGCAATTCCGCATCAAGGGCTTGGCTAAAGCTGCTGACGAAGGCTTTGGTTGCGAAATACGTCGCTTGCAGCGGCCCCGGCATGTAGCTGGCGGTCGAGCTGACGTTGAGGATCTTGCCGCCCCCGTTGGCGACCATGTCCTTGGCCACCATATGGGTCAGTGCCACCAGCGCGCTGACGTTCAGGTCGATCATCGCAAGGTCCTTGCCCAGATCCCGGTCGATAAAGGCCCCTTGGCCGCCGAAGCCTGCGTTATTGACCAGAATATCGACCCGCGCGCCGTTCAATGCCTTGTAGAGCGCTTCGGCCCCGCCGCTGGCCCCCAGATCAAGCGGGATGGTGGTCACGCTGATCTCATGCTCTTTTTCCAGTTCCTCTTTGAGCGCATGCAATTCTGCTTCTCGTCGTGCGGTGATGATCAGGTCGCCGCCGCGCCGCGCATGATAGCGGGCAATTTCGCGGCCAATTCCGGAAGAAGCACCAGTGACAAGCGCAGTATTGGGCATGGGTCGATCCTTTTGCTGTGGTTATGTGACATGTGGGAAGGCGGGCGCGAAGATCAACAGATGACGGTCGCGTCACACGGGCCAAACGCAAAAAGCCGCCTCAGGAGGCGGCTTTCGGCAGGATTGTTTATTTCTTTAGCGGCGGCGGTCGCGGCGTGAGGACATTGGCTGAAAGGCCACACCGACATGGGCTTCGCAATATGGCTTGCCTTGCTGCACGGCCAGACCGCAGAACCAGAAGTCATCCGTCGCCGGATCACCCACCGGCCATTTGCAGGTCTTTTCGGTCAACTCCATCAGTGACAGCTTCTTTGCGGTTTTCTCGACCTCATTGACCTTGGCCAATGCCTCGGGGCTGATCTCGTTGGCCGAAGGTTGCGGCGGCAAGGGTTGGCCTGCGGGAATGATCGCACGGCGCGCCGCAGAGATTGGGATGCCGTTCTCGTCCAGCTCCGGCTCTTCCTTTTTGGCGGGGGCTGCGGGTGCCGCTTTGGGGGCGGGTTTTGGCTTGGCTGCAGGCTTTGCCGCTGCGGCTGGTTTTTCTTTCGGGGCGGCTTTCGCCGATCCACCAGAGCCTGCACGGTTCGACAAGCCAAGGCGATGGACCTTGCCGATCACAGCATTGCGGGTCACACCGCCAAGTTCCTTGGCGATCTGGCTGGCGGACTGGCCTTCGCCCCACATCTTTTTGAGCGTCTCGACGCGCTCGTCTGTCCAGGACATATGAATTCCTTTGCGTTTATGGGTCGTGCTTGCCGTCAAGCAGCACCCATGATGTCTGCATCCAAGCCATACTAATCATTGCGCGCAGTGATGTGAAGGCAAAGGCGGGGATTTCTGCAAGGGCTGGTCAATTCCGTGCGCATTGCTATGTCAGGGCCAACAGAGGGAACGAAGATGGCCAATAACGTAGAAATGGGTGTGCGCCGCTTTGGGCGCGTCAACTGGTTGGGCACATGGACACTGATCCGGCGCGAAATCAGCCGGTTCATGAACGTCTGGTCACAGACAGTGATGGCGCCGTTGATCAACGCAGGGCTATTCCTGATGATCTTTACCATCGCCATCGGTCCTCAGCGCGGAGATGTCATGGGCGTGGATTTCATGACATTCCTCGCACCCGGGATTTTGACGATGACGGTGATCCAGAACGCTTTTGCGAACACGTCATCAAGTCTGGCTTCGGCCAAGGTGCAGGGCAACATTGTCGATACGCTGATGCCACCGCTTTCGGCGGCTGAACTGGTTGTCGGCTATCTGGGCGGTGCGGTTGCGCGGGGGGCGTTGGTGGCGGTTGTGATTGCGATCGGGGCCGCGCTTTTTCTGGGTGTCGGGCTGCAATCGCCTTTGTGGGTCCTCACCTTTGTCTTTCTGGGCTCGGTCCTGATGGGCGGCTTGGGTTTGATCGCGGGCATATTTGCCAATAAATTCGATCAGCTGTCGGCCATTTCGAATTTTCTGATCACACCGTTGGCCTTCCTGTCAGGGACATTCTACTCGATCGAAGCTTTGCCGCCGGTGATGCAGACACTCAGCCATGCCAACCCGTTCTTCTACATCATCGACGGCGTGCGCTTCGGGATGATCGGGGTCAGTGACAGCAGCCCGTGGATCGGGCTTTGCGTTGTGCTGGGGGCTTGTGTTCTCGTGGTCGGCATCTGCCTGCGCTGGATGCACATTGGCTATCGTCTGAAGGCCTAAAGGCGGGCACGCACAGGAATACCGCGTTCGGCCATGATCTCGATCAGGGTTTCTTCGTCGGGCAGATCAAGGGAAAAGATACCTTCGTATTCGTCGTCCTTGTAGACGATGACATAGCCGATCTCGTCAGTGTGTTCGGTGGCCTGAAGGTGGGCAATGCGATCCAGCGGGACGGGGCGCGGTTTGCGCCAGGCAGCAAGCGTCAGATGTGTATCATCGACCTTGATGCCGTAGATGGGACGGGGCAGCAAAAGCCAGACCACTGAAATCAGCGCGCACCCTGCCACCAGCCAATAGAACTGCGCCAGTTGATTGACGTAGACAAAGGCTCCAAAAAGGATGACGCACAAAAGCGTCACCCAGATCACGGCACGGGCAGGCCTGCGTTTGAATTTGTAAACTTCACTCATAATTCGCGCCTACTTTAGAAACATGGCTGGATTTTGGCGGAAATATCCAAGCTTTAGGCAGGTTTAGCGACCTTCCGCTCACGCCACGCCAAGAGTGATGCGCCAGCCAGAATAATCAAGGCGCCTGTCACACTGACGGCATCGGGCCAGACATCATAGATCAACAAGTCATAGAGGCTCGCAAAGACGAGGGTAATATAACTGAACGGCGTGATGAAACTGGCGTCGGCGCGGGCCATGGCGTTGACAAAACAGGCCTGTGCTGCGGCCATCAGGACACCCAAGGTCATCAGGGCGATCCATTGGGCAGGTGTCGGCATTACCAAGACAGGCAAGACAGCCAGAGACGCAATGACAAGGCCGATTGTGTTGTTGATCAACAGGATCTGTAGGGGTGCCTCGCGGTTGGCCAGCTTTTTGATAAAGATCAACTCCATCCCCATCAGGATCGCAGCACCCAAGGCCAACAGACCAGCGATCTGGAACGTATCAGGGCCGGGCCGCAAAAGGACCAGCGCCCCGATCAGGGCAGCGAAAGCTGCAAACCACCGCCAAGGGCCGACGCGCTCGCCCAGAAGGGGGATCGCCAACAGCATCCCGAAAACTGGATTGAGAAAACTGATTGCGGTGGCATCCGACAAGGGAACAAAGGCCACTGCGGCAAACATCAGGGTCACGCCGCCCCAGCCAAAAAGGGTGCGGCCAATATGCAGGCCCAAATGGGGTTTTGTGATCTTGGGGCGCAAAATGGCAGCTGCCGTTGCAATCGCCGTAAAGGCAAACAAAAACCGCCCGTGGCTGATCTGAAGCGGATGAAGCGGCGGGCCCAGACTATCGGTGCCCAATGCTTTGGCCATCAGCATCGTGCCAGCGATAAACGCGGTCGCTGTCAGCATAAAGGCGACAGCAACGGGGGGATTGGAGGGGCGCAGGGTCATGACTGGTCTGTGGACCGCTGCGGGACCCTTGGCAAGCCCGCGGCGAAAAATTCGCTTTCCCTGCAAAAGGCGCTGCGCTATCAGGGGGGCATGAAAACAAAAGCAACATATGTGATCCGACGCCGACGCTAACTTGCGCCGCCCGTATCCTTTTGTTTTTCACCCCTAACATTGTTGACACCCCTGAAAGGTTCTGACCCAATCAGGCTTATTGCAA
>CAYLMZ010000073.1:0-11710 GCA_964385035.1 uncultured Loktanella sp. | reverse complement strand
CCACTGTCGAGGACATAGCCACCGGCAAAGGCAAAGCCTTGGCTAAAGATCGCGTCCGGGTTCTCAAAATCGGCATTAAGCGGAATTGTTGCTTCGCCCTGTGACGACAAGCCAGAGATCTTGCCCGCCCCGGTGACATATTCACCGTTCCCGCCGGGAATTTGGAAGTCCACCAGAATATCAACGGTACCAACACTGATGTTGGAGGAAATCTGCTGTAGATCGCCATCCTCTGTCACGTCATATGCACCAGAGACATTGTTGGCGATCAGGCTTGCATCGCCTGTATACGTGACATCACCGTCCACCGCATCGCGGAAGGCCACACCAACGCGTGAGGCCGTCACGGCATAGTTCAGCGCTTCGGGTTCGCCGCTGACGATCAACTCAAGGCCATTTTGGAGCACATCCAATGTTATGACGACCCCATCAACGCCTGTCATGGTCATCGGATAGCTTTCATCCATGGTCACACGCACGGTGCCGTCAGACTGTTCGTTAAAAAACATGTCGCCGATTTCGGCGACCATGGTCACTTCGTCATCGGAAAATTCCAACACGATATCACGGACCGTTACAGTCCCGCTCGAAGTTTCCTCGGCGCCAATGGTCAGACCATCTTCGCCATAAACATCCATCTGGTTCTTCAGGTTTTCCCAGACCTCTGCTGCGGTGACATCGGCGTGGGCCATACCGCCCGATATAAGTGCCGCGATGCAAACTGCCCCGCGCAATGACTTTGAATTGACCATCATTATACCTTTCTCAATGCGTCTTTCGGCCCCCGCAAACGAGGGTTAGAATGTCTTTGATTGGACATCATGTTCTCTCCATACGTAGGCATCTACAAGCCCTCACGAAAGGAAGCACCGTGAAAAACATCGATATGACAGGGAAAACCGCGCTAATCACCGGTGCAAGTCGTGGGATCGGGGCGGCCGCTGCGCGGGCTTTCGCCGATGCTGGGGCGAATGTGGCTCTGGTCGCGCGCAGCACGACTGAAATTGCTGAAATTGCAGGTGAGATTGGCGACAAGGCGATTGCGATTTCTTGCGATGTGTCGCGCTATGATGAAGTGCTGCGGGCTGTCGAAGTCACCACAGAGACTTTTGGGGCCATTGACGTCCTGATCAACAACGCAGGCGTCGTGAACCCGATTGGCCACCTGCAAGACACGGACCCTGATAGCTGGGGCAAGACGATCGATATCAACGTCAAAGGCGTGATGTATGGGCTGCATACAGTGATGCCGCTAATGATTGCGCGCGGTGGCGGGACCATCATCAACATCTCAAGCGGGGCGGCCCATGGCCCAGTGGAAGGGTGGTCGGCCTACTGTAGTTCAAAGGCCGCCGTCTATATGCTGACCCGGGCTGCTGACAAAGAGGCGCGCGCCAAAGGCATTCGTGTTCTTGGCCTTTCGCCGGGGACGGTTGCCACAGAGATGCAACGCGAAATCAAGGCGTCCGGCATCAACCCTGTCAGCCAGTTGGATTGGTCTGTGCATATTCCACCCGAGTGGCCGGCACAGGCGCTTTTGTGGATGTGCACTCCTGAAGCAGATAGCTTTTTGGGGGATGACGTCAGCCTGCGCGAGGACGAGATCAGACGCAAGGTCGGCCTGATATGATCCGTTGTGATCGGGATGGTGACGTCTGGACGGTGACAATTGACCGCCCGGACAAGGCGGGTGCCTTGACGGGTGCCATGCTCACAGAGCTTGCCGATATCGCAGAGGCGGCACAGTCCGCCAAAGTGCTTGTGCTGACCGGCACCGGCAAGGTTTTTAGTGCTGGCGCCGATCTGGATGAGGCGCGGGCCGGTCTGGCGACAGATCCAGTTTGGGAACGGCTCTCTGGTGCGCTGGCCGCACTCCCTTGTCTGACGATTGCTGCATTGAACGGGACAGTCGCAGGAGGTGCATTCGGGATGGTAGTGGCGTGCGATCTGCGGATTGCGGTGCCTACGGCCAAGTTCTTTTACCCTGTGATGAAGTTGGGGTTCCTGCCGCAACCATCAGACCCGATCCGGCTTGCCGGACTGGTCGGACCATCTCGTGCAAAGATGATCCTCATGGCGGGGTCAAAAATCATGGCGGATGAAGCATTGTCATGGGGGCTGCTTGACCGGATCGTCCCTGCCGATGGGCTTCAAGACATGGTGGAAGAGCTGAGCGGGGACGCGCGCGCGGCGACGATTGACCATATTGGCGGTATCAAAGGCATGATCAACTAGACTTGCGCAACGGTGCGTGCCACGACGCAGAACGCGAGAGACAAAGAAGAGGGATGTCATGGAGACGTCAACACTGATGGATCAGGCCCGTGACGCCTATGCGCAAGGACTGACGATTGCGCAGGAATGGCTCTTTTCGCCTGCGGCCTGGTCTCAGTTCGCATTGTTGATCGGGGCGTATCTGCTGGCACGATTGGTCAACCGGATCATTGCGCCGCGACTGACGCGGTTGCTGACACCCCAAGCGGACAATCACTCAATCATTGCAAAGTCGCGCCGTTTTGTCCTGATCTTCATGCCGTTGTTGCTGCCACTCTTGGCCTACGGGTTTACGGCGATTGGCGAGTTGGTGACCCGTTCTTTGTTCGGTTCTGGCGCCGTCATTGCCTTTGGCAAACGGGTGTTCCTGTTCCTCGCGGCGCGGGCTTTGGCAAAGCACATCATCACAGACCCGTTTTTGCGGATGTTGGCGCGCTATATCCTTGTGCCGGCTGCCGCGCTCTATGCGGTTGGATTCCTGGATGCGGTCATCGCGGCATTGGATGGGGCAGTCGTCAACCTTGGGAACATCAGCTTTTCGGCGCTTGCCATCGTCCGCGGCGTGATTGCCGGGAGCATCCTGTTCTGGTTGGGGCAATGGTCCAACTCGCAGTCCACAGCCTATATCGAACAACAACCCATGCGCCCTGCGATCCGGCAACTGGCGACCAAAGCTAGTGAGTTTGCGATCTTTGCAGTCGCCTTTCTGATCTTGATGAATGTGATGGGCATCAGCCTGTCTTCGCTCGCCATTATCGGTGGTGCTGTCGGTGTCGGTCTGGGTTTTGGTCTGCAAAAGATCGCGTCAAACTTTATCTCCGGCGTCATTTTGATGGTCGAGGGGCAGGCCACAGTGGGCGACTATGTTGAGCTCGACGGGGGCGAAGCAGGGACCATCATCAAGATGACAGCGCGGGCCACCATCTTAGAAACCTTTGATGGCCGATGGATTGTTGTCCCGAACGAAGATTTTATCACGACACGGGTCGTCAACTATTCTGACTCAGGATCAGCAAACCGGTTAGAGGTGCCATTTTCGGTGAGCTATGACACCGACATCAACAAGGTGCCCGCGATCATCGAGGCTGCCGTCTCGAAGCATCCGGGTGTCTTGCAAGAGCCCGAAGCGCCTGATTGCGAACTGCGCGGATTTGGCGATAGCGGTATTGATTTTGGTGTCGAGTTCTGGGTCGAAGGGATTGATGACGGCAAGAACAAATATGCCTCTGATGTCCTGTTCATCATTTGGAATGCGCTGAAAGAAAACGACATTGAAATCCCTTATCCGCATCGTGTGATCGAGATGAAAGGGCCAATGCCGCTTTGAACCAGGCGCTTGTCATCGGGGCTGGGCCTGCCGGATTGATGGCCGCCGAAATGCTTGGCAAGGCCGGGGTGTCCGTGACAATTGCTGATGCAATGCCATCAGTGGGGCGTAAGTTTCTCATGGCTGGCAAGTCTGGTTTGAACCTGACCAAGAACGAAGACACAAGAGCGTTTCTGGCAGCTTTTGGGTCGGGCCCCTCAGCCGCCTTCAAAGCGGCATTGGATGATTTTGGACCTAAAGATGTGATGACATGGGCCGAAGGGTTGGGTCAGCCGCTCTTTACCGGATCTACAGGTCGCGTGTTTCCCAAAGCCATGAAGGCCTCTCCACTCTTGCGCGCATGGATCGCGCGACTGTCCGGCTATGGCGTCACGATACAGACCCGCTGGCGGTGGGAGGGATTTATCGATGGGGCCCATGTCTTTGAGACGACAGATGGTCCTGTGACAGTGCGGCCAGACGTTGCGGTTCTCGCTTTGGGCGGGGCGAGCTGGCGCCGGCTTGGCTCGGATGGGGCGTGGTCGAAACACTTTCCCGATGTGGTCGCGCCTTTTCAACCTGCCAACGTTGGTTTCAAGGTGGCTTGGTCTTCGCATATGGCGCCTCATCTTGGCCGTCCGGTCAAGGCTGTTGCGCTCCGCGCGGGTACATTCGAGAGCCGGGGTGAGTTTGTGATTTCCGACCGTGGCATCGAAGGCGGCGGTGTCTACATGGTATCGCGTCCCATGCGCGAGGGCGCGGCACTGCTGCTGGATCTGTTGCCTGACTGGAGCGAAGAAAAGGTGAGGCAAGCACTCGCCAGACCACGCGGCAAAGCAAGCCTTTCAAATCACCTGCGCAAGGCATTGCGTCTCAACCCGATCCAGATGGCGCTGTTGTCAGAATTTGGGCGTCCGTTTCCAGATGACCTTGCCACAGTGATCAAATCGCTTCCCGTGACACATCAGGGCCCGAGACCGATGGACGAAGCGATCTCCACTGCAGGTGGACTGCGTTTTGAGGCGCTCACCAACGATTTGATGATCACGTCACACCCGGGAACATTTGCCGCTGGTGAGATGCTGGATTGGGAGGCACCAACAGGTGGGTATCTGATCACTGCCTGCCTTGCCACTGGCAGGCGTGCGGGCCTGGCGGCCGCACGATATGCCTTAGGCGACCAGCCTTAGATCGGTGCAAAGGTCATTGTAGAGTTTGAGGTCCGCTGCATAGCGATGGCGGATCAGGTCTGTTGTTTCACGGTCGTAGCGCAGCATTTCTGCAAAGCGGTGTTCTTTCTGCCGCTTCGCGAGATTGACGGCTGGCGCGACGTCAAGTTTGCTGAAAGCAAGTTGAAGGTCCCGTGGTGCAAATTCTGCCCTTACAAAAGCATCAATCCGCCCGGCCGCCCAATTCTGTGTTGTTTGCAGACCAAAGCGGCGCCACCGTGGCAAGAAACGATCAAGGATAAACCCCTGATCAGGCGGTGTCGCATAGAGCCAAGAGGTGAAATCAGGAACATCCTGTCCCAGCCGTGATCTTAGTCGCCAGATCGGATCGCTGATGCAGAGCCGGTCATAAAGTTCTGCCATCCGGCGAAACGGGTTTTGTACGATGGCCACACGGGTGTAAGCCCCAAAATCCAGATCTAGCTTTGCGAAAGCGGTTTCCGCCTCTGTCGGGGACATACCACGAAAGAAAGGTGTTTGCCGGTTCCCACGAGGTCGCCGCGCGACCACTTGATCTGACCAAGGTGCCAACGCCTGATGCAGCCAGTGACATGATTGGAACGGATCCGAAAAAACAACGAATTGGCAACGATGAGAAATGATCATGACGATACTCTGCCACAAAGATAATGAACGTGGTGTTAGCAAATGCGAACTTTAAAACAATGAGCAGATTATTGATCATTTTCATCAACCAAGCAACGCGCTATGCCTAAAGGGACAGGTTAGGGAGACGGGAAATGGGTCTAAAGGGTTATGCGACGGCTTCGTCCATCGCTTTGTGTGTTGGCATGAGTGCGCAAGCACAAGAGGTCTTGCCGACATATAGCATCTTCGGAACACCCGGTTTGCTGGAGATGCCAACAGCCCAAAGCCCGAGCGAGGGCACGTTGGCCACCACCGTCTCTTATCGTGAGGGTTTGTTCCAGACAGTCCTGGGCTTTCAACTCACCGACCGCATTTCTGGTGCGTTTCGCTATGCGCTTGTTGACCTCTATGACACAAGCGCGACGGGTGTTAATTCGCAAGAGTTCGAACGTGGTTTTGACTTGCAGTTCCAGTTGCTTGACGAGAGTGAATACCTGCCAAGTGTAGCTGTCGGTTTGCGTGATTTCCTGACGCCGGGGCGTTTGCAGTCCGAATATGTTGTTGCCACGAAAAACATTGGGGACAGTCTGACGGTATCAGCCGGCCTTGGTTGGGGGGCGATGGGCACACGTGACGGATTTGACAACATCTTTTCCAGCCGTGCGACCCGACCGGTTTTCGATGAAGCAGATCCCGAAGGACAATTGGCTTCTGACTATTGGTTTGCAGGCGATGCGTCGGTCTTTGGTGGGCTTGAGTATCAGATCAACGATCGTTGGGGGCTGCTGGCAGAGTATTCATCGCTCGCCTATCCGCAGTCGCCAAACGCGCCGGCACTTGGTGGCGACAGTCCCTATAGTGTCGGGCTGAGTTACCGCCCCAGAGAAGGTATGCAGTTTTCGATTGCAGCACTGAATGGCGAAGAGCTTGCTCTGTCGGGGTCATTCTTTCTGAATGCAAACAATAGACCCGGCATGAGCGGTATAGAAAGAGCACCTGTTCCGGTCAGGGTCCGTGGTCAGGCAGACCGGTCAATGGGATCCGTGGATGCCGCCGGACAAGAGGCTTTGCGGCGTGCCCTTGCCAGAGCTATGCGTGCCGAAGATCTGTCGTTGGTGGCGTTGGAGTTGGACGGCGATACCGCGCGGGTCCGGTTCACAAATGGGCAGTTTCGGTCCAACGCGCAGGCCATGGGCCGGATCGCACGGATTATGACACAGGCCATGCCTGCAAATATTGATCGCTTCGTCCTTGAGCAAACGGATCGCGGGATCCCGTTGTCATCTATCCAATTGTCACGTCGTGATCTGGAGCAACTCGAGAATACCCCCGGCGCCGCCGAGGCCATGTTTGAGCGCGCGGCATTCGTTGATGCCGGACCTGACGCGGGGCTAACACGGGTGAATGAGTTCCAACCGTCCTTCAATTGGGGCTATGAACCTTACTTCCGCCTCGATCCTTTTGCGCGCAGTGGTGGTACCATTTCCGTTGACGCAGGGGTTTCGGTGAATGCGTCTTATCGGATCAGCCCAACGACCGTTGTATCCGGCAACATCCAGCAAAGCCTTTTCCGCAATGATGCGGAAGATCCGGGCGTCGACAGCACACCAGACCTGCAAAATGTCCGCACTGATGGGGGTTTTTACGGCGATGACGGGGTGCCTGTTTTGCAATCACTGGCACTGACCAGCTACGGCCGTCCGGGGACTGATCTTTATAGTCGGGTGAGCGTGGGATATCTGGAACGGATGTTCGGCGGTGTTTCCGGCGAACTTCTTTGGAAGCCTGTCGACAGCCGCTTGGGGATTGGCGCAGAGCTAAACTACGTTTCCCAGCGGGACACAGATATGTGGTTCGGGTTTGATGAGTACGACTATCAAGTCGCTACGGGTCATCTGTCAGCGTATTACGACTTTGGCAACGGGTACCACACGCAGATTGATGTCGGTCGTTATCTGGCAGGTGATTGGGGCGCAACGGTTGAAGTGGCGCGCGAATATGAAAACGGGATCCGACTTGCGGCCAGTATCAGCCAGACTGATGTCTCATACGAAGATTTTGGGGATGGGTCATATAACAAGCGGATTTCGATCACTCTGCCACGCGATTTCTTTACAGGGAGGCCCTCACGCGGGAACTTTAGCACACGGCTCAGCACGCGCGGCGGTGATGGTGGCGCCCGATTGAGTGTTGGGGGGCGGCTCTATGATGTTGTAAGGGGCGCGCATCAGGCGGACCTTTCTGATACTTGGGGGCGGTTCTGGAGATGAGTGCTTTGAAATACATAGGCTGCCTTGTCGCAGTATTGGGATTGACCGCTTGTAGCGAGGATGCCGAGACGACGGTCACCAATCAGGTCGCCAGTCTGGTGCTTGGCACAAATACCGCACCTGTCGCGCGTCCACGTTCTTCTGTTGACGAGCAGGAGCTGCTGGCGAATCCCGGCAAATATCTGCGGGTCAACATTCGTGATCTTGGCGCGACGGACACGATGGTTGCTGTTGCAGAGAATGGCGCGCGGACGACATGGATCGGCCCTGCGGGCACCAGTGTGACGCTTGAAGAGGGGATCGTCGTTGCAACACGCGGCCTTCCGCGTGATCTGATGGGGGCTGACGCAACCGCGACGGCGCAAGCCTTGCGCACCGGCGGGGGCACCGTGGTGCGCCGCCACGATTTTTTGGACGACAGTGACCAGATCATTCCCTTTGTCATGGATTGTCAGATCGCGCCCAAGAGTGTCGAGATGGTCAATCGACTGGGTCAAAGCACGCCTGCTGTCCGCTTTGAGGAACTTTGTTCCGCCGATGGGCTGACATTGACCAACGTCTACTGGCTCAATGCCGAAGGCGAGATCATCCGCAGTTTGCAAGCAGTGTCACCTGACGCAGGCTATTTGCAGCTTGATGCCTTCTAGCTCCTAGCGGCGCGCCATCATTGCAAGCCGGATAAAGGTGCGCTCCATCAGGGCATGGGGCGGAGCCGTTTGTGCCGAACGCAATTGCAGGTCAAGGTCGGTGAGCGCAGTCAGTGCGAGTTCGAGCTTGTGGCGCCCCCAATGACTTGCCTGCCTGACCACTTTGTCCCGCCGTGGTCCGAAAACGGGTGGCCGCAAGCGACCAACACCGGCACCCGGTCCACCAGGATCGGACGCAACGGTGTGTAGCCTGCGAAAATGGCGGGTCGCGTTAATACAAAGCGTCACCGGCAGCACCCCTTGTGCCGAAACATTCCGCAAGAGCGGTCCAAGCTGATCTGTCTGCCCACCCGTGACCGCGTCCAGAACATCATCGACGTCAGCGTCTGCTGACTGGGGCGCACAGGCCGTGACATCAGCAACCGTCAGGGGCGTTGCATCCCCTCTCTTGTAAAGGCTCACTTTCTCAAGGGTTTGCCGAAAGTCGCCTGGTTCGAGCGTGTTTGCCAACGCGACGAGCATCTCCATCACATCGCGCTCAGGTGCAGAAATACCTGCTTCACCGATTGCCTGTTCGATATCTGCCAGACTTGGCGGATCATCATAAAGCCCGATTGCCACTGAATTCGGATGGCCTTCGATGGTTTTGCGCAAAGCAGACTTAGCCGTGAGTTGCCCTGCCGTGATAATCACCTGTGCGTCGCCAACGGCCCAGTCTGACAAAGCCGTGCCGATGATTTTGGACAACCCGTCTGTCGCATCCTCGACAAAGGCGACCCGATGACCGGGAAAAAAGCCTTGTGCTTTGATTGCATCCCCGAGGAGTGCAGGGTCTTTACGCAGATCGGCGGCGTTGATCCGGGTCAGGCGCATCTCTTCCTCGCCTTGTGGGCCCACCAATGCATTGATTGCCATCTGGCGTTTGTCGGCCACGCGCATCGGATCCGCCCCAAAGATCAACAGGGCTGTATGTGTTGCATCCGGTTTGCGGAAATAGGCATTGGCCGCCGCCCCTGTCAGCTTCATTGGGTCAATCTGTCCGCTTGGGCCAAAACGCGGGTTACGATCATATCGGCAAGGATCATGGCCAATCGTGCGGTTGCATCATCTCGGCTTGCTTGCGTGGCAACAGTAGAGGCCGTGGCAGAATAGCTGGTAAAGGCACTCACCTTGCCCGTTGCAAGTTGCGTGCTGCTAGCCACCTCTGTGATTGACCAGTTGGCTTCTCCAGTGATGTTCAGACGCGAGGTGTCGCCCTCTGCCGTAATGGCCGCCGCCCTTTCATCGGTCCGGGCCGTTGTCTTGAGCACAAACCGAGCGGATTGAGAGTCACCCAACCGCTCTGCCAATTGCTGCCCCATCACGAAGCCAAACGGATCATCGTCTGTCCGGTATGAAAATACACCCCTTAGGGCAGCATTCTCTTGATAGACTGGCACAAACCCGCAACCTGCCAAGGCCAGTGGGCCCAGCAAAACATATCGGCGGGAAACGCAGTTAGATGACAATGTTCACAATCCGGCCCGGGACAACGATCAGCTTTTTCGGGGCATTGCCCGCCAGCGCAGTCTGCACGACCTCAAGCGACAAAGCCATCTCTTCCACAGCATCCTTGGAGGCGTCCGCCGCGACCTGAATTTCAGCGCGGCGTTTGCCGTTGATCTGGATCGGCATGGTCACAGTATCCTCAACCAGCATGGCCTCGTCCGCCACAGGCCAAGGCGCATTTGCGATCAAACCCTCGCCACCCAGCATTTCCCAGATTTCTTCGGACAGATGTGGCGTCATCGGGGACATCAGCTGTGCGAGCACTTTGGCGGCTTTGCGTTTTGCAGCGCCGCCAGCTTTTGATTTGGCCAGAACGTTGGTAAAGGCATAAAGCTTTGCAATCGCAGCATTAAAGCCGAATGTCTCAACCCCCATGGTCACATCGTGGATCGCCTTATGCATGGCGCGCAGCAAATCGTCGTCGCCTTGGCCAGCTTCATCCGACATTTCGGCAACTTGTGTCGCGACGCGGTAGACGCGGGTCAGGTGCTTGTAGGTGGCCTCAGCGCCCGAGGCCGTCCACTCCACATCTCGTTCGGGCGGGCTGTCGGACAGAACGAACCAACGGGCGGTATCGGCCCCGTATTTGGCGAGAATATCATCGGGATCGACCACGTTCTTTTTCGACTTTGACATCTTGGCCGACGGAATAATCTCAACTTCGGTGCCATCAGCCAATTTACCGTCGGTCACATCTTCGGGCAGATGATAGACGGGGCGACCATTCGCATCACGGGTCTGGTAGATCTCATGCGTGACCATGCCTTGAGTGAACAGGGCGTCAAACGGCTCTGCCGCACTGGCAGGCAAATGGCCCGTCATATTCATCGCGCGGGCGAAGAAGCGGCTATAAAGCAAGTGCAAGATCGCGTGCTCGATCCCGCCGATGTATTGGTCAACGTTCATCCAGTACTGGGCGTCTTCCATGCTGGTCGGCGTCGCGGCATCAGGGGCTGTGAAGCGCGCAAAATACCAAGACGAATCCACGAATGTGTCCATCGTGTCAGTTTCGCGCTTGGCAGGCTTCCCGCAGGATGGGCACGCGCAGTCGCGCCATGTCGGATGGCGATCCAAGGGATTGCCGGGCGTGTCAAAGCTCACATCATACGGCAGCTCGACCGGCAGGTTTTCTTTCTTCTCGGGTACGACGCCGCAGTCGTCACAATGGACAACAGGAATCGGGCAGCCCCAATAGCGCTGGCGGGAAAGCCCCCAGTCACGCAGGCGGAATTTGGTGACGCCTTTGCCGAAACCGTTTTCTTCAGCAAAGCTGATCGCCGCTGCGATCCCTTCGTCGCCAGTTTGTTCGGTCTCGCCGGCGAAACCACGGATGTAGATCACCTTTTCGGACTTGGCGGGGACATAGGCGTCGCCACCGTCCTCTGGCATTGTGATGCCTTCGTCAGTTGCGGGCGCATAGGTGCTGATCACTGGCAGCCCGTACTTGCGCGCAAAATCGAGGTCACGCTGATCATGCGCCGGACAACCAAAGATCGCGCCTGTGCCGTAGTCCATCAGGATGAAGTTCGCGATATAGACCGGCAGGTCGGCGTGACCAGCAAGCGGGTGCTTGACGGTCAAGCCAGTGTCATAGCCCAGCTTTTCGGCCTTTTCGATCGCCTCGGCGGTAGTGCCACCCTTACGGCATTCAGCGCAGAAAGCTGCGACCTTCTCGTCAGTGGCTTCCAATTCCTTTGCCAAGGGATGATCGGGTGAGATGCCGACGAAAGACGCGCCCATCAGGGTGTCGGGCCGTGTTGTATAGACTTCGATCTCACCGCCGTCGGTGCGCTCAAACGCAAATTGCAGCCCGCGCGATTTGCCGATCCAGTTGGCTTGCATCAGTTT
>CAYLMZ010000072.1:0-12150 GCA_964385035.1 uncultured Loktanella sp. | reverse complement strand
TCATGGATCGGGAAACTGGCTATGGCGGATGTCTTTTTGATCGCACTTTATATCGTTGTCTTCAAAGGCGTCGGCATCGGCAGGGTTGAGACCGGATGGGGTCTTTACATGTTCACCGCATGCATCCTTGCCTCCATCGTGATCTCTGCCCTGACCCCCAAAGCCAAGGCGGACGTCTAAGCGCTTGCCGGGCCTGCGGAATTGGTCCAAAAGGTGAACATGGCCAAAGAACCTTCCTTCGTCTGCTCCGACTGCGGGGCCGCTTATCGCAAATGGTCCGGCCAATGTGACGGTTGCGGGGCGTGGAACACAATCGTTGAGGCCAAGGCCCTCAGCAGCGGCCCCAAAGGCAAATCGCTTGGGGCCATTCGGGGTAAATCGATACCGCTGACCGACCTTGAAACACAGGAACAAGAACCACCGCGGACAGAGGCAGGCGTGGGCGAATTGGACCGTGTTTTGGGCGGTGGCCTCGTCAAAGCATCCGCCCTTTTGGTGGGTGGTGATCCAGGCATCGGCAAGTCCACTTTGCTCTTGCAAGCCGCTGCAAGATTTGCCCGTAACGGTCTGAAAGTCATCTATATTTCGGGGGAAGAGTCCAACGCGCAGGTCCAGATGCGCGCCCGCCGTCTGGGGCTTGAAAAAAGCCCTGTGCTGCTGGCGGCAGAAACAAACCTGCGCGACATCCTCACCACGCTTGAGGCGGAAAAACCAGACCTCGCGATCATCGACTCCATCCAGACAATGTGGGCCGACAACGTCGAAAGCGCACCGGGCAGCGTCAGTCAGGTGCGCGCCTCCGCCCATGAGCTGACAACATTCGCCAAGAGCAATGGCATTGCCGTCATCATGGTCGGCCACGTCACCAAGGAAGGTGCCATCGCCGGCCCGCGCGTCGTCGAACATATGGTCGACACCGTGCTCTATTTCGAAGGCGAGCGTGGGCATCAATTCCGCATCCTGCGCAGCGTTAAAAACCGCTTTGGGCCGGCAGATGAGATTGGCGTGTTCGAGATGACGGGCAAAGGATTGGCCGAGGTCAAGAACCCTTCGGCCTTATTCCTGTCCGAGCGCGGCGCCCCTGCCCCCGGCTCTGTGGTCTTTGCGGGCATCGAAGGCAGCCGACCAATGCTGTGCGAAATTCAGGCCCTCGTTGCCCCATCCCCGCATAGCCAACCGCGCCGGTCCGTTGTGGGCTGGGATGGCGGGCGGCTTGCGATGATCCTTGCGGTGCTTGAGTCGCGCTGTGGGATCCAGTTCACCGGTCTTGATGTCTATCTCAATGTCGCAGGCGGGATGCGGATCAACGAACCGGCCGCCGATCTGGCCGTCGCCGCCGCACTTGTCTCGGCGCGCGAAGATGCAACACTTCCGGCAGAAACGGTCATTTTCGGCGAAATCAGCCTCTCAGGGGCGCTCAGACCCGTGGTTCAGGCCGAAAATAGATTGAAAGAGGCGCAAAAACTTGGTTTTACCAAGGGCATTGTACCGGAGCAGGCCAAACAACCTGTGGTCACGGGGCTGACGCAAACCAGTGCCAAGACGCTCGCCGGATTTGTAGAAGACGTTTTTGGCGCCCGTTAGGTGCCCCTGTCAGGAGACAGACTATGGAAGGTTTCACACTGATCGATGCGGGTGTCGCGGGTCTTATCCTGATTTCTGGCATTCTCGCCTATAGCCGCGGCCTTGTCCGCGAGACGATGGCCATTCTGGGCTGGATCGGTGCGGCCATTGTGGCCTTCATCTTTGCAGATCAGGTCGAGCCTCTGATCAAACAGGTTCCTGTGCTGGGTGACTTTATCGGCGACAGCTGTGAACTGGCGATCATCGCTGCCTTCGCGGCCGTATTTGCCGTGGCCCTGATTGTTGTCTCAATCTTTACGCCGCTGTTTTCCTCGGCGGTGCAGCGTTCGGCCTTGGGCGGGGTGGATCAGGCACTTGGTTTCTTCTTTGGGGTGCTGCGCGGCATCTTGTTGGTGGCCGTGGCTTTCTTTGTCTACGAGACAATCTTTGCTGCACAAGAGTTCGCATTGATCGACGACAGCCGCTCGGCAGAAGTCTTTGCGCAGCTCACCCAGCGCGTCGAAGAGCAAGACCCCGAACAGGCCCTTGGCTGGTTTACCGAACAGTATAACCAGCTGGTAGGCAGCTGTGGCGCGCCTGCGGCGACTGGTAGCGACGCCTAAGCGGAACCTGCACCAACACAACTTGCTGCGCTGACCAGGTGCAGCAAGCGCAGCGTTCTTTATGGATGCAATCCGTGCTCAGACAAACGCACCACTCTTGAGATGAAAGCCCAACACGATGACGCAGGTACAAAACACACCCGTTTTGCTGGGACCACAGATCGGCGATGAACCGCACGTTAACCAAAACGGCAACTACACATTTACAATTCGTAGCTATGTCATCGGTGCATCGGTCAGTGGCCGCACCGCAGCCAGTGCGCTTTCACAAGGTGTGATCGACTGCTATCCGACTGAAACGGCAGACAATACCCAGATCTTTGCGCGCATCCATTTTGTCACCTCAACCGATCTCAGATGGCCTTGGCTTTACAGTGGCAAAGGCATCCAGTTCTATGAGGTGTTCATGCATGCGACACTGATGCCGATGGTTCTGCGTCAATTGCAAGTGCCCGGTTGCATGTTCGTGTTCGAGAACAAAACAGAACCGCACGCCCGGATTGACACACTGCCATCATCTACGGCTTCTCTGCCATAGAGCCTGATCGCAATAGACGATCTGTCTCTTGGCGTGATCGTCCCGTGACATAGCGCACCCTACCCTCTAAGACAGACCTACGCGACACAAAACGGATTCGGAGCTGCCCTCTTGTCCACCCAGATGCCCCCCGCCCATCCCTTTGACGATGACAAATTGCGAGAGGAGTGTGGCGTGTTCGGCGTGGTCGGCGTCACGGACGCTGCCAACTTCGTTGCTCTGGGACTGCATGCGCTGCAACACCGCGGCCAGGAGGCGGGTGGGATTGTCACCCACAGCGCCGAGACCGGCTTTAACCAGGCGCGCCGCATGGGGCTTGTGCGTGACAACTTCACCTCGCCCAAGATGATGGCACAACTGCCCGGCACCATCGGGATCGGCCACGTGCGCTATTCGACCGCTGGCAACAAGAACCAGCAAACCGCGATCCGTGATGTGCAGCCGTTCTTTGGTGAATTCGCGATGGGCGGTGCGGCTATCGCCCACAACGGCAACATCACAAACGCGCTATCGCTACGACGTGAATTGATCGAGCGCGGGTCGATTTTCCAAAGCTCCTCTGACAGTGAATGCATCATCCATCTGATGGCGCGTTCCATGGGCCGTACGATCCCTGACCGGATGGAAGAAGCGCTGCGCAAGGTCGAAGGCGCGTTTTCCATTGTCGCCATGACCCGCACGAAACTGATCGGCTGCCGTGACCCGCTGGGCGTGCGCCCGTTGGTGTTGGGCAAGGTCGGCGATGGTTGGGCGCTTGCCTCTGAAACCTGTGCGCTTGATATTATCGGCGCAGAGTTCGTGCGCGAAATCGAACCTGGCGAAATGGTCGTGGTCACCGAAAGCGGCGTGCAAAGCCACTTCCCCTTCCGCCCCAACCGCGCACGTTTCTGCATCTTCGAACCTGTCTACTTCAGCCGCCCCGACAGTATCCTCGGGGGGCGTTCCGTCTATGAAACGCGCGAAAACATCGGGCGCGAATTGGCCAAGGAAAACCCCGTCGATGCTGATCTGGTCTGCCCGGTCCCTGACAGTGGGACACCGGCGGCAATCGGCTATGCGCTGGAATCAGGCATTCCGTACGCAATGGGGATCATCCGCAACCAATACATGGGGCGAACCTTTATCGAGCCGACCGAACAGATCCGCAACATGGGGGTGCGCCTCAAGCTCAACGTCAATCGGGCATTGATCAAAGGTAAGCGTGTGATCCTCGTTGATGATAGTGTGGTGCGCGGCACCACCAGCCGGAAAATCAAGGAAATGATCCTCGATGCGGGCGCTGCAGAGGTTCATTTCCGTATCGCGTCACCGCCCACTGCCTGGCCCTGCTTTTACGGCGTGGACACACCGCAGCGCGAAAAGCTCCTGGCCGCTACCATGTCGGAAGACGAGATGCGCGACCACCTTGGTGTCGACAGCCTGAAGTTTATCTCGCTCAACGGGCTTTATCGCGCGGTCGGCGAGGCACAGGGACGTGATCCGGCGGCTCCCGCCTATTGCGATGCCTGTTTCTCGGGGGAATATCCGGTGGCGCCGTCCGATATGATCGAACAAGGGTTTCAGGCCAAAACAGCGGCCGAATGACCACCGTTATCCACCATAACCCCGATTGCGGAACATCGCGGAATGTTCTGGCCCTCATCCGTGCATCTGGGACGGAACCCGTGGTCATTGAGTATCTGCAAACAGGCTGGACCCGCGCCCAGCTCCTCGCCCTTTTTGCGGCGGCCGACATTACACCGCGCGACGCTTTGCGCGTCTCCAAGTCACCTGCCGAAGCCTTGGGCCTGACAGATCCAAGCGTCGATGACGACACATTGCTCGATGCAATGATCACGCACCCTATTCTGGTCAATCGCCCGATTGTGGTGACGCCCAAAGGCGTCGCCCTTTGCCGCCCATCCGAGGCGGTCCTGCCCTTGCTGGAAATCCCACTGCAAGAGGTCTTCCTCAAAGAAGATGGCGGGGCGATCCATCCGCTCAGCTCAAGCTGAGTTGATCGCTGCGTGATACCAGGTCGCGGTAATCGGCCTTTCGCGCCACCAAAACCTCTGACATAAGCGCGCAAAATCAATAGACAGCGCAGTATCAAAAATGGCAGAGACGACAGCCCCCCTCGCAGGGCAGCACGCAACGCGCGACGATGTGTTGGACCTGCGCAGCCTCCAAGTCCTTGGGATCATCCAAGCCCATGATGGCACGACAGCCCTTTTGCGGTCGTCGCGTGGGCAGGTCGCGCGCGTCCATGTGGGTGATGCAGCTTTCGGGATGCAAGTGACAGCGATTGGGACCGACCGCGTGATGCTGACAAACCGCTGGGGCCAGACCGAAGCGCTACTGCTGCCACAAGGCTAAAAGCGCAACAGACTTGACCTTCGGCGCGCTTCGGCACATGAGGCTGGCATGACAAAGACAGCACTCATCACTGGCGCATCCCGCGGCCTTGGGGCCGCACTGGCCAAAGCGCTCGCCCCCACCCATCATATCATCGCAGTCGGCAAAACCGTCGGCGGGCTGGAAGAGCTTGATGACGCCATCAAGGCTGAAGGCGGCCAGGCGACCCTTGCCCCGATGGACATCACTGTGGATGAGGCGATGCAGCAGCTTTGCCGTGGCATCTATGACCGCTGGGGGGCGCTTGACCTTTGGGTGCATACGGCAGTGCATGCCGCCCCGCTTGCGCCTGCCGGGCACATCGGCCCCAAGGATCTGGCCAAATCAATCGCGGTCAATGTCGAGGCGACAGCGCGGCTGATTTCCTACGTCAGCCCACTTTTGGGCACAGATGGGCATGCGGTTTTCTTTGATGATCCGCGCGGCGGTGAACAGTTCTTCGGGGCTTACGGGGCCACCAAAGCAGGGCAGATCGCACTTGCGCGCAGCTGGCAGGCCGAAAGTGCCAAAACAGGGCCACGGGTCAGCATCCTTGCACCCGCGCCGATGCCCACAGGCACGCGCGCCCGGTTCTATCCGGGCGAAGATCGCGCAAAATTGTCGAGCACCGCACAGGAAGCCGCGCGCCTGCTGCCCGCTCTCATCGGCTGACACTTCCACTCCAACTTATTATTGGCCCAAAAATATCCTGGGGTGAGGCGCGGCACGCGCCGAGGGGCAAAGCCCCGGAAAACCGTTGCACCAACACCCCGCAGACTGAACGACGAAACCCTTCGTCTTGCTGCCACATGCAACGCGCCATAAGAAAGGCACACAAGCAGCAATCGCGGGGGCAGCATGCGCATTCTGATCACCAATGACGACGGCATTAACGCACCCGGCCTGCAAGTCCTGACCGACATCGCAACCAAAGTCGCGGGCGCTGCCGGAGAGGTCTGGACAGTTGCCCCGGCCTTTGAGCAATCCGGTGTCGGCCACTGCATCAGCTACACGCACCCCACCATGATCGCAGAGCTTGGCCCAAAACGCTTTGCCGCAGAAGGATCGCCTGCCGATTGCGTCATCGCCGGGCTTTATGATGTGCTCAAAGATACGCCGCCGGATCTGATCCTGTCGGGGGTGAACCGGGGCAACAATGCCGCCGAAAACACACTGTATTCCGGCACCATCGGCGCCTGCATCGAGGGCGCCTTGCAAGGGGTCCGCTCCATTGCCTTGTCGCAATTTTACGGACCAGCCAATGCCAAGCTAGAAAACCCGTTTGAAGCCGCAGCCGTGCATGGTGCGGCTACAGTCACAGCGCTTCTGAACGAAGAACTCTGGGACAATCAGGACTACATGCCCTTCTACAATGTAAACTTTCCGCCGGTGCCTGCCGCTGACGTGAAAGGCATGGCCGCAACGACCCAGGGGTTCCGGTTGAACACACGTTTCCGGGCAGAAGCACAGACCTCGCCCACGGGGCGGAAATTCCTTTGGGTGCGCGGCGGACCACAACACGAGCCAACAGCGCCCGGCACAGATGCCGCGGCAAACCTCGACGGCTATATCTCGATCACTCCAATGCGGGCGGACCTGACCGACTACGACATGGTCGGCACGCTCAGGGGCGCCCTCTCGTGACATTCGACGCGGCGACAAAAATGCAGTTTCTTTATGCGCTGCGGAGCAAAGGCGTCACCGACACCCGCGTTCTGACAGCAATGGAGCAAGTTGACCGCGCAGACTATGTGAAAGGCACATTCGCAGATCGCGCCTACGAGGATATGCCGCTGCCCATCGCCTGTGGCCAAACAATCAGCCAGCCCTCGGTTGTGGGGCTGATGACGCAAGCGCTGCAAGTCAATCCGCGTGACAAGGTGCTCGAAATCGGGACCGGCTCTGGCTATCAGGCGGCGGTGCTGAGCAAACTGGCGCGCCGCGTCTACACTGTCGACCGCTACCGACGGCTGGTGCAGGCAGCGCGCGCCGCCTTTGAGGCAAACGACATCACCAATATCACGACCTTTACAGCCGACGGCAGCCACGGTTTCGCAGAACAAGCCCCCTTTGACCGCATCTTGCTGACGGCTGCCGCCGAAGACCCGCCGGGCCCCCTTCTGGCACAACTCAAAGAGGGCGGGATCATGGTTTTGCCCGTTGGCCAATCCGACGCTGTCCAAAGCCTGATCCGGGTCACGAGGACACAGACAGGCTTTGAATATGACGAATTGCGTTCTGTCCGCTTTGTGCCCTTGCTAGAAGGGCTCGGAGAAGAGTAAACTGCCAACAAAATAAGGTATGCGCCCATCAACGAGGCGCATCATGGCAAAAGGAGCGGTAGAATGGCATTCGGGCAGACGCCAATCAAACGCGTATTGATGACAGGTGCAGCCCTTGCTGCGCTCAGCGCTTGTAGCGATTTCGACTTTGACCTCCGGGACATCGGCAATGGCTTTGACACCTCCTCTGCGGTGCAAAGCATTCAGGGCCGACCGCAGCCGGATGATCGCGGTGTGATTTCCTACCCCAATTATCAGGTTGTTGTAGCGCGCCAGAACGACACGATCCGGGGGATTGCAATTCGGCTTGGGGTCGATGCGCAAGAACTCGCCACCTTTAACGGGATCGAACCTGACGTGATCCTGCGGCAGGGCGAGATTGTCGCGCTACCGGCACGGGTCGCAGAACCCTCGCCTGCGACAGGGGCTGTCGGCACTGGGCCTATCCAACCGCTTGATGTGACGGCAATCGCCACCAGCGCCCTTGATCGCGCGGATGCCGCAGGCACCGGCACGGCGGCAACACCTGCACCAGCGCCCGCTGCGACCCCGGCGGCCCCAGTCCAGCGCGGCACAGAGCCGATCCGCCATCAGGTTGTGCGGGGCGATACGGTCTTCTCTTTGGCGCAGCTCTACAACGTGCCAGCGCGTGATATCGCCGAATGGAACAGCCTCGATAGCGAATTCACCATCCGCGAGGGGCAATTCCTGCTGATCCCTCAGGGCGGCGCGCGTCCACCAGCAAGCGCCGCCGTCTCGGCCCCCGGCGAAGGCACAGAAACACCCGTGCCGCCAAGCGCCGGGACGCCTTTGCCAGAGGCCGGCACTGCGGCCGCCGCAGCGGCAGGCACTGCGGCTGGCACAGCCGTTGAGATCGCAGCACCGGAGGCCCCGGATCTGGGCCAAGCTCCTGCCCCTGCCAGCAGCGGCGCGCGCTTCACGATGCCCTTGCAGGGATCGATCATCCGCGCCTATGCCCCGGGGAGTAACGAAGGGATCGACATCGGCGCAGCCGCAGGAACGGATGTCCGTGCAGCAGGCGCAGGAACAGTGGCTGCCGTGACCACAGACACCAGCGGTGGCGGGATCGTTGTGATCAAACATGACGACGGATTGCTGACAGTCTACACACAGCTGGCAGACCTCAGCGTGTCCAAGGACGACACAATCAGCCAAGGTCAGGTGATCGCCAAGGTCCGCGACGCCAGCCCCAGCTTCCTGCATTTCGAAGTACGGCGCGGGCTGCAAAGCCTCGATCCTACGGATTACCTGCCGTAACTTAGATCAGGTCAGGCGCACACCGCGCCTGCCCGCCAAATCCGTGAAATACTGCCAAGCAACGCGACCGGACCGACTGCCGCGCGTGGCCTGCCATTCGATGGCTTCGGCGCGCAGGGTCTCATCGCCGATCTGGACACCATGGGCATCGCAATAGCCGCGGATCATCGTGAGGTATTCATCCTGCGTACACGGATGAAAGCCCAGCCACAGGCCAAATCGGTCCGACAAAGACACCTTTTCCTCAACAGCTTCTGAGGGCGAAATCGCCGACGACCGCTCGTTTTCGATCATGTCGCGGGGCATCAGGTGGCGACGGTTCGATGTGGCATAAAGGACAACATTGTCGGGGCGCCCCTCAATCCCGCCATCCAGAACTGCCTTGAGCGATTTGTAATGCGCATCATCATGGCTGAACGACAAATCATCGCAAAACAAGATAAAGCGCTCGGAGGCGCCACGCAGCAAGTTCAGGCACCGGCCAATGGACGGCAAATCCTCGCGCTGGATTTCAACAACCTTCAACTCCGGATAGTCGGCATGGACGGCACCGTGGACAGCTTTGACAAGACTGGACTTACCCATCCCACGCGCGCCCCACAAAAGGGCGTTGTTGGCTGGCAGACCAGCAGCAAACTGGGCCGTATTGGCCATCAGCGTATCGCGTGCCCTGTCCACCCCAACCAGCAGGCCAACATCAACGCGATTAACGCGCGTGACAGGCTCCAGCCGATCAGGGGCAGTGTGCCACACAAAGGCAGAGGCTGCGCTGAAATCCGGCGCATCCAGCGGCGCGGGGCTCATCCGCTCCAGCGCCGCGGCAATGCGTTTCAGGGCGGGTTTGCTCAAGACTTCTGCTCTGCCTCTGCTACGTCGTCGAGATCATCGTCATCGATATCAAACAGGCTTTCATCATCGCCAATGATGCCTTCAGCACGCGCCTGCTTGTCCTTGCGACGCTCAACGCCAGCCACCAGATGGATGGAAATCTCATACAGACCGTAGACAACGACAAAGAGAATGATCTGGGTCACAACATCTGGCGGTGTCACAAGGGCTGCAACAACCAGAATGCCAACAACAGCGTATTTGCGGGTGCCGCGCAGACCGCGCGAACTGGCCAACCCCGCAGAGCCCATCAGCGTCAGCAAGACAGGCAGTTGGAAACAAATCCCGAACGCGACAATCATCTTGAGCGTGATGTCGAGCGTCTCGTTCACCTTGCCGTTAAAGACAATATCGACGCCGCTATCGGTTTCAGGAACCAAAGTCGGGGGCAATGCGAGACTGTCGCTGGCACCGGGCAACAACTCTGTCCCGGGGGGCGGTGTGACGGCATTGGACATGATTGCGGTCACAAAGGATGGCAAATCAGCAAAGCCGAGGAAAAACGCCATCGCCAAGGGCACAACAATGTAATGCGCAAAAGCGGCACCCAGCAAGAACAGCAGCGGCGACGAAATGATGAACGGCAGAAACGCGTCCTTTTCCTTGCGATAAAGGCCGGGGGCCACAAAGCGCCACAACTGGAATGCAATGATCGGAAAGGACAGCGCCAGACCACCCACGACAGAGATACGGATCAGGGTAAAGAAATACTCCTGCGGGGCCGTGTACTGCATGACGGGGTTTGGGTTCCCAAGGTCGCGCATGGTTTTTTCGATCGGGCCCAACAGGAAATCAAGCAAGGTGCTGCCAAAAGTGAAACAGGCGATCATCGCGATCAAAAAGGCGATCACCGAATAGATCAGCCGCGTGCGGAGTTCGGCCAAATGCTCGATCAACGGGGCAGAGCTGTCTTCGATCTCGTCTTGGGTGCTCATGATTTCTTCTCGGGCTCTGGTGCTGGCGTCGGATCTGCTTCGGCGGCGACATGGGCATCTGCGGCAGCTTCCGCGGCGGCGGCCTCTTCACGCTCGCGGGCCTGCCGTTTCAGCGCCGCATCCGCCATCGCCTTGCTCATCTTTTCCTTGGCCGCCTGCCGTTCGGCTGACAGCTTTTGGGTCTCGGGACCCTTGGTCATACCCGTCGCCTCTTTCAGCTTTTCCGTGCCGAATTTGGTTGGGTTTGCGGCGGCATTGATGGATTTGGAAATGTCCTTCACGCCCGCATCATTGGCGGCCTGATCCATGGCGCGGCTGAACTCACGCGCCATCATGCGCGCTTTGCCAGTAAACTGACCCATGGTGCGAAACAGGCCCGGCAAATCCTTGGGCCCGATCACGATCAGGGCCACAATGCCGATCACCACCATTTCGCTCGCGCCGAGACCAAACATCAGGGGCTATCCTTGCTTGTTGCAGAAAGGAACAAAGATCAGACTTTGTCTTTTTCTTCTTCGGGCGTGACGTCCTTGGCTTCTGCCATACCGTCCTCAAGCTCTTTCTTGCCGTCATCGACACCTTTCTTGAAGGCTGTGATCCCTTTGCCGACTTCGCCCATCAGGCTAGAGATCTTGCCGCGGCCAAACAGGACCAGAACGACAACTGCGATCAAAAGCAGACCGGGCAAACCAATATTGTTAAGCATCTTTTCTCTCCTTTCGCGGGGCGGTGCCCGCGTGTGGTGCGTTGTTCTGTCCAAGACATAGGGCCGCGCTCTGGCAGAGGGAAGCGTGAAAGCGCGAATTTCGCACAATCAAACCCCTTTTTTACAAGGCGATAGAGCTTTTCGTGTCAAAAACTTGTCAGTTGTCAGAAAATTGGCAAAACTGCCTCGGAAATGGGAGAATCACATGCGCCGCGCTGACCGATTGATGCAGCTTGTTCAAATCCTCCGCGATGGCACCCTGCATCGTGCCAGCGATCTGGCGGCAGCGACGGGCGTCTCATTGCGCAGCATCTACCGTGACATGGAAACGCTGGCGGCCTCCGGCGTCCCGATTGAGGGCGCGCGCGGGATCGGCTACCGCGTCACAGCCGCGATCACCCTGCCCCCGCTGAACCTGACCATGACGGAAATGGAAGCGCTGCACATTGGTCTCTCCGCTGTCGGTCAAAGCGATGATGCAGAGCTCTCAGGCGCGGCCAAAGCCCTCTTGGCGAAACTTGACGCCGTCACACCCGAAGATCGCAGCCGCGCGCCTGTGGGCAGTGGCTTTGCGATTTATCCTTTCGCTGATGCCGCCAAAGGGTTCCAGCACCTGCCTCAGATGCGACAAGCGATGCGGACCCGCCAAAAGCTTGAAGTGACAATCGCAGGCAACCGGCGCACGGTCAGGCCGTTGCAACTGGACTATTGGGGGCGCCTTTGGACCTGTGTGGTATGGTGCGAAACGACGCGCAGCTTTGATGATCTGCGGGTGGATCAGATCGAAAAATTGCGCCTGCTTCCCAGCCTCTTTGTCGATGAAGCAGGCAAGTCGCTCAAAGACTACAACCTGCAAAAACTGGGCTGAGAGCATGAAGGCAGCGCCCGCCCATGGGCGTCACACCGAAAGCCACTCCTCATACGCCACCAGCGGCCTGAAATAGGCAATCATCCGCATCTCGCC
>CAYLMZ010000071.1:0-12156 GCA_964385035.1 uncultured Loktanella sp. | reverse complement strand
CGAATCAACCGCCTTCGCCTGCGGCTTCGGAAAAGAGCTCCATCTTGCCCTCTTTGCCGTCCATTTCGTCGGCATTTGGCAGGGGATCTTTCTTGGTGATGATCACCGGCCACATCTCGGAATACTTGCGGTTGAACTCAACCCACTTTTCCATGTCAGGTTCAGTATCAGGACGGATGGCATCAGCGGGGCACTCAGGCTCGCACACGCCGCAGTCGATGCATTCATCAGGATGGATCACCAACATGTTCTCACCCTCATAGAAGCAGTCTACAGGGCATACCTCGACACAGTCGGTGTACTTACAGGCGATACAATTGTCATTGACGATATAGGTCATGGGGTCATCCGGATAGCTAGCATGGCCTAGCTAGATCAGTCGCGAAAGGCATTCAAGGCCGAATGCAGCGGCATTTAGGCTGACGTATTGCGGATGGCTTGCGTGACTCTCTTTATTTCTATATTTCTAGTTTTATCGAATCATTAGGATAAGATCATGATTGTTGAAAAGGCCGCCCAAGGATTTGCGGCAATGGGCTCAGAAT
The DNA here is from genome assembly GCA_964385035.1 of uncultured Loktanella sp. GTDB lineage: Bacteria > Pseudomonadota > Alphaproteobacteria > Rhodobacterales > Rhodobacteraceae > Yoonia. The sequence continues at coordinate 11,611 of CAYLMZ010000071.1, read as the reverse complement.
CGCGCCTCGCTGTTCTGCAAGCCTTGGTAAAAGCTGGTGAGGCCGGCTTGCCGGTTGGCACGATCCAGGCCCGCACCGGCATCCCCGCGTCAACGCTTGCGCATCATCTGAAATTTCTCGCAAGCGCCGGTCTCGTTGAAACAGAACGACAGGGACGAAGCATCATCAACCGGGCTGCGTTTGCGCATCTACAAAACCTTGCCGCCTTCATCCTCGAAGAATGTTGCACAGAAATGGAGCCTAACGATGGCTGATACAACTCAACCCAGTCAGCCAAACGCCGCCCCGTTGCTTCAAAGGCTGAAGACGCCATGGACGATCACGTTGCTTGTTCCGGTTGCGGTCGCATTCCTTGATCCGGGAAACCTTGCGCATATCGTCCAATTCGCAATCAATGCGCTGCTTGGCACCCTGCCCTACATCGTGTTCGCCGTCGTATTGATTGCAAGCCTCAAAGCCGCAGGAGCAGAGGCCGCCATCGCCCGGGCGTTCCAAGGTCGTGAGAATCGCATGATTGTGCTAGCGGCCCTCTTTGGCGGGTTAGCTCCTTTCTGTTCTTGTGAGGTGATACCGTTCATTGCTGGCCTCTTGGCCCTCGGGGCACCACTCTCTGCGGTGATGGCTTTTTGGTTATCCTCACCCCTCATTGACCCACCGACCCTCTTGATCACCGCGGCAGCGCTTGGTTGGCCTTTTGCGATTGGCAAAGCTCTTGCTGCCGTTTCTTTGGGTTTGATCGGTGGGTTTGTGATGAAAGCGCTTGCGCCTATGTCCGTCTTTGCCAATCCACTGAAAGCTCAGCAGTCCAAAGGTTGCGGCTGCGGTCCCAACCCGTTCGACGGCAAACCCGTCTGGCAATTCTGGACCGAAGCACCACGGCGCAGTGTTTTTGGCCACGAATTCCGCACGAATGCGCTGTTCCTGATCAAATGGCTGTCGCTGGCCTATGCGTTAGAGGCCTTGCTTGTGACTTACGTTCCAGCTGAAGTGATCGCGGGCATCGTCGGGGGCGAGGGCGTCCTACCCGTTGCCATCGCCGCGATCGTCGGGATGCCTGCCTACCTCAACTCTTACGTCGCACCGCCCCTACTGGCAGGCTTGATCGCCCAAGGTATGAGCAATGGTGCCGCAATGGCCTTTATGATCTCTGGCGCCGTCAGTTCCATTCCAGCAATGGCCGCCGTTTGGTCACTGGTGAATGGGCGCGTCTTTGCGGCTTATCTGGGGCTTGGCGTTTCCGGCGCGATCATGGCCGGTGTGCTGTTCGGATTGGGCGTTTAGTCCAACCCCATCGCGCGGCGGTCTTTCTTGGTGGGGCGACCGCCGCCCTCATACTTGGGGTTGGCCCCTTGTGCTTCCTTGGGCCGTGCCTTGGGCTCTGGTGTCAGATCCTCGTAGAGCGCTTGTGCCTCGGGTGCGGGCCCGCGACGCTCACCACATGCTAGGATACGCACAACCTTGGTTTCCCGCGCCTGAATAAATGTCAGGACGTTACCGGGGCCAACGCTTCGGGAAGGTTTGCTGACAGGTTGGCTATCAATGCGCACCTTGCCCGCTGTCACCACGCCTGCCGCAAGGCTGCGCGACTTAAAAAAGCGCGCGTGCCACAGCCATTTATCAAGCCGAATGGTTGGCCTTTCGTCGGTCAATCCTTCTTGAAACCGGCAAGCGCGGCTGCAAACGGATTGTCAGGATCGATGGTCTTTTCACGCTTTGGCTTTGCCGAGAAACTTTGCGGTTTGTTCCGGTCGCCCTGCGGCTTGCCCTTCCCTTTGGGTTTACCTTTGCCACGCGGGCGGGCGTCGCCTTGCGGGCGTTGCTGGCGGGCGGCACGACCACCCCAGGTGAAGGTGTAGAACACTTCCATTTCAGGGCCGGTATCAGGCGCCTCTAGCGTGGTGTCGGCGGGTGCTTCATCGGATGGTTGCGCGACCTCAGCCGGTGTGTCGGATGGGATTTCGGCAGGTGCATCAGCCGCCTCAACAGCTTGATCAGCAACAGCGCCGGTTGCGACGGCTTTCACCTTTTCGCGTTCACCTTTGTCAGCCTTGTAACCAAGCCCCGTCATCAGATCGGCAAACTGCTCAAGCGTCATGCCCGTGATCGACAGCATATCGGCGTTGGCCTCAAAGCCCCCGCGGCTGTCCTTGTCGCGCAACATGTCGGCAAGACGTTCAAGCATATCAATACGAATGGCACGCTCGCCTGCTGCGCGATAGCCAGCCATTGCGTAATAACCATTCACTGCATCTTTGGCCGCGGGAACAGTCACCAGACCCGGTGGAGGGCTCTCGGGGAACTCTGCAAGGCCCTTGGAGAGCGACCACAGCACAAGGCGCAGACGGGTCGGCGCTGGCTTCAGCAGCAGTGGCATAAAGATCGTAAACTGACCAAACCGGACACCATGCTTGCGCAAGGCACCGCGTGCGTCCTGATCAAGGGCTTTCACTTCGTCGGCGACCTCGCCGCGCGGAATGATCCCGAAACCTTCGGCCATACGATAGGCAAAGCCCTTCGCCGCTCCGGTCAGGGTGTCATCATTCTTCAGCGCAAGAAGCGGTTCAAAACCGGCTGCAATCTTGCGGTCGATAAAATGCTGAAGGCGTCGCTGCACCTTGGTGGCGACATCAGCACCGGCTTCATCATCGACAAAGACCTCGATACCCGGCTTAAAGGGATCGGCACCTGCGACCAGCTTGCCAATGGCAGCATCACCCCACATCAAGCCACCTTGTTCAGTGAAGTCAATCTCGGGGTCAGGGGCGTTGTAAAACCGATCCGCCAGCAGATTGAACTGCGGCACCAATGCCTTGACCGACGCCTGTCGCAGGGTCTTTGCCTCATCCGGGCTCCCCGCTTTGTCCATGCGGAACCGGAAACCTTCCAACCGTCCGACGAATTCGCCTTCGACAGTCACTTCACCCTTATCGTTTACGTCAGCCAAAAGGCTCTCCTTCTGTTTGAGCCGCCGAAGCAGAATACTGGTCCGCCGGTCCACAAATCTTTGCGTCAATGCGCCATGCAGCGCATCTGATAGTCGGTCTTCTACAGCGCGCGTCTCGTCTCGCCAACGAGATTCGTCAACCACCCATCCCTTGCGCTGCGCCACGTAAGTCCATGTCCGGATATAGGCGAGGCGCTTTGACAGCGTATCAATGTCACCCTCGGTGCGGTCAATGCGCCGGACCTGTAGCCCGAACCAATTGGCGGACACATGCCCAAGCTGGTGCAGATCGTTATAGATATGGGTCAGCAAGTTGGCATGCTCACCCTTGCTGATGCCGCGAAAGTCAGGGATTCGGCAGACGTCCCACAAGAGTTTGATCGACGGGCCATCAGTCGCCCTCGCTGCAACTTCGGTATCGGCAGCGAGTGCTTTCAACGCGGCGAGGTCGTCGCTTTCACGCACCCGCGTGAGCCACGGGTCTTCGGTCTTGTCCTCAAGGCTCGCAATCAGGCGTTTGACAGATGAGAAACGTAAATCGCTGTTGCGCCATTGCAGCTTCTTGACCGGACGAAAGCGGTGTTCGCAAATGGCCTCAGCCAATCCGTCATCCAGCGACGGGGCTTCGCCCGTCACCCCGAAGGTGCCGTTTTCAATATGCCGCCCAGCGCGTCCCGCGATCTGGCCCAATTCCTCGGGCTGCAATGGCCGCATCCTGCGTCCGTCGAATTTGCTGAGCGATGAAAAGGCGACATGATTGATATCAAGGTTCAGACCCATGCCGATGGCGTCTGTTGCGACCAGATAGTCAACGTCGCCGTTTTGATACATCTCGACTTGGGCGTTGCGGGTGCGGGGCGAAAGTGCGCCCATAACGACAGCCGCACCACCTTTAGTGCGCCTCAGCAGCTCTGCGATGGCATAGACATTTTCGACAGAAAACCCCACAATGGCAGACCGTGCAGGCATTCTGCTTATCTTTTTCGAACCTGAGTAGCTGAGTTCGGACATCCGGTCGCGTCGCATGAATTGTGCCTCCGGGACCATCGCTGCAATGGCGCCACGCATGGTCTCGGCACCCAGAAACAACGTTTCATGCAGCCCACGCGCATGGAGCAACCGGTCGGTAAAAACATGCCCGCGTTCGGTATCAGCGCAAAGTTGGATCTCGTCAATGGCCAGAAAATCGCAACCCATCCCTTCTGGCATCGCCTCGACGGTGCACACCCAAAAAGCCGCACGCGGCGGGACGATCCGTTCCTCGCCCGTAATCAGGGCGACAACACCCGGCCCGCGTTCGGCAACGATGCGGTCATAGACCTCGCGTGCCAAAAGGCGCAGGGGCAAACCGATGATGCCGGTCCGATATGACAGCATCCGCTGGATCGCATAATGCGTTTTGCCGGTATTCGTGGGGCCGAGCACGGCCGTGATGCGCGATGCCATCTTCTTTTCCCGTGCTCTGACGTGGTCAGCCGCCTAAAGCGCCTGTCCCTCAAGTTGCAATGCCAGCCGCTCATTTGCTTCAAGCGCAATGGCTGACTGCGGATGGATATCAAGGATCAAACGGTAGATTTCAAGCGCATCCTCCGGCCTGCCCAATTCTTCCATGACAGCCGCTAAACCGCCCATCGCCTCAAAGTGGCGCGGGTTCAAACGCAGCACCTGCTGGATGTCATCAAGCGCAGGACCTGTCAGGCCCAAGGCATAGTAGGACGACGCGCGCCCATAATATCCTTCTGCAAAATCCGGTGCATGATCAACAAGCGCAGAGAAATGTTCAACGGCGACATCGGGCTGACCGTCCTCAAGCGCGTCCTTGCCCCGTCGCAAGAGCAAGTCCATCGCCGCTGACCCACTCTTTTCCCATTCGTTTATGATCTGGCGTTCAATCCTGGTCGCGTTCGCGGCGTCAGCCTCCGACAACTCTTGATAAAGCTCGTCCAAAGGCGTTTGTTGCCCATAAACGGGTAAGGAAAACCCGAAGGTCAACGAAAGTGCCGCAACGACACATTTGAAGCGATCAATAAGCGTAACCATAACGGTAATGTAGCGCATCGTGCGCCGTGCACCAGTGGGGCACGATCACAACAATGAACAAAGGATATCAAGATGAGCGAAGTCGTCACGCAGGCCGTCGAAGCCCTGAACGCAAAAATGGATGGTGGCTTTGATGGCACCGCAAAATTCGACATCGAAGGCGAGGGCAGCATCATCATTGACGCAAACGGCGCGCGCGCGGGCGATGATGATGCGGATGTTACTCTGACGGCCTCTACAGAAGTGTTCAAAGCGATCCTTGATGGCGAGATGAACCCGACGACAGCCTTCATGACGGGCAAGTTGTCTGTCGACGGTGACATGGGCGCTGCAATGCGCCTGTCGGGTGTGCTCTAATCCCATGACTGACGTAGCCCCCCTCTTTGAAGAGATTGCACATGGTCCCGATGGGGGGGCTGCACATTGGTTGACGGCTGATGACGGCGTGCGCATTCGTGTCGCCCATTGGCCACTTGAGGCCGCCAAGGGCACGGTCCTGATTTTCCCCGGCCGTACCGAATTCATCGAAAAATACGGCATGACCGCGAAGGCCCTGCAAAGCCACGGGTTTGCAAGCCTTGCAATCGACTGGCGCGGACAAGGCATCGCGGATCGCATGACCGACGATCGGATGATCGGCCATGTTGGACGCTTTGAAGACTATCAAAGGGATGTGAAAGCCACAGTCGCCCATGCAGAAGCAGTTGGCCTGCCCCGCCCCTATTTTCTGATCGCCCACTCGATGGGTGGGTGCATCGGCTTGCGGGCTTTGCATGAGGGGCTCGACGTCAAGGCGGCCATGTTCTCCGCCCCGATGTGGGGTGTGGAAATGTCGCCCTTCGTCCGTCCGGGTGCTTGGGTGATTTCCGAACTTGCCATGCGGTTCGGCTTTGACCAGAAACTTGCCCCCGGTCAGGTCACGGAAAGCTACGTGCTGCGCGAAGACTTTGAAAAGAATACACTGACCAAAGACCCTGCCGTCTGGAACATTTTCAAACAGCAGTTGATCGCACATCCAGAACTGGGATTGGGCGGCCCTTCTTTGCGGTGGGTGAACCTGTCGCTGAAGGAAATGCTCCACGTCAGCAAGCGCCCCTCACCTGCGACCCCGAGCCTGACCTGTCTCGGCACCGAAGAGGTGATTGTCAGCCCACAGCGCATCAAAGATCGCATGGCCAATTGGCCAAACGGCAAACTAGAGGTGATCGAGGGTGGCCTGCATGAAATGCTGATGGACAAGCCCGAAAAGCGCGACAAGATTATCGCTGAGACCGTCGCTCATTTCGAGGCACATGCGACTTAGGCAATCTCGCTATCGGCACGCACCTTGAAGCCCGCGTCACGTAACTGCGATAGCACATCACCAACATGTTGCTGGTCCCGCGCTTCGATCACGATTTCAAGCTCAGCCTGCTTTAAAGAAACGCTCTGCATCATCCGTTGATGAATGACTTCGATCACGTTCGCCCCGGCCTCTCCGATGATGCGCGAAATATCCGAAAGCTGACCGGGCGTGTCATCGATCTCGAACGTCAGACGGGTGATGCGACCATCGCGAACCAGACCACGCAAGATCAATGTCGACAGAAGTCGCGAATCGATATTGCCACCACACACGACAAGACCGACTTTCTTGCCTTGCAACTCTGATGCGAGTTTTTCGATCACCGCAAGCCCCGCACCTGGCGCGCCCTCGGCCACAATTTTTTCATGTGACAAAAGATCAAAGACAGCGGCCTCGATCTCGGCCTCATTGGCGGTCTCAACCCGGTCCACGTAGTCAGATATGACCGCAATATTGGCGGCAGAGGGTGCCTTGACAGCGATACCTTCCGCCAGGGTTGCACCACCGAAATTGGTATCGAGATTGTCGAACTGCGCTTTCACAGCATCAAAATTTGCGGCCTGTGCACCGATAACCTGCACACTAGGCTTTACCGATTTGGCCGCAACAGACATCCCCGCAATCAAGCCACCACCACCGATGGGCACGACAATCACATCCAGATCCGGCTCCTGTTCCAGCATTTCAAGCGCGACAGTCCCCTGCCCAGCAGCCACAACCGGATCATCGAAGGGATGCACAAATGTCATCCCCCGTTCGGCGGCAAGGTCAAAGGTGAACTGCACACTCTCGTCAAAGCCTGTGCCATGCAGCACAACCTCTGCCCCAAAGTCTTTCGTGCGCTTCACCTTATTGAAGGGCGTGCCCTCTGGCATCACGATCACCGCAGGAATGCCCAAACGGTTCGCGTGATAGGCCACGCCTTGGGCATGGTTGCCCGCGCTACAGGCGATCACCCCGCCTTTGCGCTCATCATCCGAAAGGGTCAGCAGCTTGGCCAATGCCCCGCGTGCTTTAAAGGCGTTGGTATGCTGAAGGTTTTCGAGTTTCAGATAAAGATCAATGCCAAGATGCAAAGACAGCCGCGCCGCATGGACCGTCGGCGTGCGCATCGTCGCGGGCGCAATTGCGGCGTAGGTTTCTTGGATCAGCTTTGGGGTCAGGGCCATATCTTCACTTCCTTGTTGCACTGCACCCTACGCGGCATTGGAACGGGTGACCACTGCCCTATAGTCAGACTATGGCTGATGTTCTGACATTCACAGATCGCGGGATATACTGCGCGGCGGGGGACTTCTTTGTCGACCCATGGCGTCCCGTCGACCGGGCGCTGATCACCCATGCTCATGCCGACCATTCAAGGCCGGGCATGGGGCGTTATCTGGCGACGACGGGCACAGCGCCCGTCATGCGTCACAGGCTGGGTGATATCAATTTGCAGACAACCCAATACGGTGAAGTCACGCGGATCGGCGATGCAGAGGTGTCATTCCACCCCGCAGGACACGTCCCCGGCTCGGCCCAAATCAGAATTTCTGTCGGCGGCGAAGTCTGGGTCGTCTCAGGCGACTACAAAACTGTTGCGGATGGTTTGTCAGAACCGTTTGAACCTGTGCCATGCCATGCTTTCATCACCGAATGCACCTTTGGTTTGCCGGTTTTCAAATGGACAACGCAGGATGTGCTGACCAATCAGATCAATGACTGGTGGGCAACCAATGCGGCAGCAGGGCGCACGTCGATCTTGGGGGCCTACGCTTTGGGCAAGGCCCAACGACTGCTGACAACAGTCAATCCTGACATCGGCCCGATCCTGACCCATGGGGCCATTGAGAACACAAATGAGGTGCTGCGCGAGCAAGGCATCGACCTGCCGGACACCACCCGTGTGACTGCGGACATCACAAGTAAAACCCACCCCGGTGCGCTTGTACTGGCGACACCCAGCGCGTTGGGCACATCATGGACCAAGCGTTTTGGTGCGACCTCCACAGCCTTCGCATCGGGCTGGATGGCCTTGCGCGGTGTCAGACGCAGACGCGCGGCGGACAGGGGTTTTATTGTCTCTGACCATGCCGATTGGGACGGTTTGAATAGTGCAATCAAAGCCACAGGGGCACACAAGGTCTTTGTCACCCACGGCTATACGTCCGTTTTTCAACGCTGGTTGGCCGATCAGGGGTATGACGCGCATATTGTCAGCACCGACTATCAAGGCGAAGGCTTGGATCAAAACGATGAGGATGCGGCATGAAAGATTTCGCCACCCTCGTCACCCGTATCGATGAAAGCACCAAGACAACAGTGAAAACGGCGGCTTTGGTCAGCTATTTTGAAACGGCCAGTGATGCAGACAAGCTATGGACAATCGCGCTTTTTACCGGCCGGCGTCCAAAACGCACCATCACAGCCACCCGTTTACGTGAATGGGCTGCAGAGGTCGCGGGCCTGCCAGATTGGCTATTTGATGAAAGCTACAGCGTCGTTGGCGATTTGGCTGAAACCATTGCCCTCGTGCTGCCACCAAGCGCAGGGAGCGAAGACAAACCACTGTCTGAGTGGATCGCCTATCTGCGCAACCTCACAACGCTCGACGACGATGCCCGGAAAGCCGGCATTCTCGACGCGTGGGAAAACCTGCCTCAAGCCGAACGTTTCTTGTTCACAAAACTGCTGACCGGTGGGTTCAGGATCGGGGTGAGCGCCAAGCTAATCACGCGGGCGCTCGCCAAAGCCACAGGCCAACTCGAAGCGGAATTGACACACAAGCTGATGGGCAACTGGACGCCTGATACAGTCACTTGGGAAGGCTTGATAGAAGCGGATGACCCCACGTCTGATCTGTCCAAGCCCTACCCCTTCTACCTTGCCTATCAACTGGATGGGTTCGATGACCTTGGGCCGCCTTCAGACTGGAACGCGGAACGCAAATGGGACGGCATACGTGGCCAGCTGATTATCCGTGGAGGCACTCATCACCTTTGGTCACGAGGCGAAGACCTGATGACCGACCGGTTTCCCGAGCTGGCACAACTCGTCGATTATTTGCCGGATGGCACTGTCATTGATGGCGAAATCCTGGCCTTTGCGGATGAGAAACCTCTGTCATTCAATACTTTGCAAAAGCGGATCGGGCGCAAGACCGTCCCCAAAAAACTTCTCACAGAAGCTCCGGTCATATTGATGGGATATGACCTGCTTGAGGATGGCGGGGCAGATTTCAGAGACGCACCGCTCCGTGACCGCCGCGCGCGGCTGGCGGCATTGGTGGCAGATGTCCCTCCAGAAGCGCCCCTGCGTCTGTCCAAAGCAGTCCCCTTTTCGACGTGGGACGACCTGAGCGCTGCGCGTGATCTATCCCGTGATCTTAATGCAGAAGGCTTGATGCTCAAACGCCTCGACAGCCCCTATCTGTCAGGACGCAAACGTGGCGATTGGTGGAAATGGAAGATCGACCCGCTGACCATTGATGCCGTGATGATTTATGCGCAGGCAGGCCATGGGCGGCGGGCAAACCTGTTTACAGATTACACATTCGCGGTGCGCGACGGAAATGAGCTTGTCCCCTTCACCAAGGCATATTCGGGCCTGACCGACGCAGAGTTTCGAGAAATCACCGGCTGGGTCCGCAAGAACACGCTGCAACGCTTCGGCCCTGTCAGGCAGGTTCCTGCCCATCACGTCTTCGAGATCGCGTTCGAAGGGATTCAAGCGAGCCCGCGCCACAAGTCAGGCGTCGCTTTGCGCTTTCCGCGTATGCTACGTTGGCGCAAAGACAAACCGGTTGATGAGGCCAACACGCTTGATGACCTCAAAGAGATGTTGGCAACTTATGGCTGACGGGGTTTTCACCCCCTCAAGCCAAGCTTATGTATTTGAGTAAGAATAACGAAAGGTTTTTTCGATGAACTTCCCCCAGCCAGTATTCGACGCAAACGCATCCGGTGGCAAAGGCCTCGGCAATTTGCCGGAATGGGACCTGACTGACCTCTACCCTGCCCCAGACAGCGATGAACTTGCGCGCGATATGGCGTGGCTGGAAAAAGAATGCGCGGCGTTCGCAGCCGACTACGAAGGCAAGCTTGCTTCACTTGATGCGTCCGGAATGCTGAACGCGGTCCAGCGCTATGAAGAGATAGACGTGATCGCCGGGCGGATCATGTCCTATGCCGGATTGCGCTACTACCAGATCACGACAGATGCTGATCGCGCCAAATTCATGGCCGACTGTCAGGACAAGATCACAACATACACAACGCCGCTGGTATTCTACGGGCTTGAATTCAACCGTCTGGATGATGACCATCTGTCCAGTCTTCTGGCCGCGAACGATGATCTGTCACGCTACAAACCGGTGTTTGACCGGATGCGCGCGATGAAGCCACATCAGCTTTCGGATGAGTTGGAAAAATTCCTGCATGACCAATCGACGGTCGGATCTGCTGCATGGAACCGTCTTTTTGATGAAACCATGGCCGCACTTGAATTTGATGTAGACGGTGAGGCTCTGAACCTGGAAGCCACGCTCAACCTGCTCACCGAACAAGACCGCAGCAAGCGTGAGGCCGCGACCCGCGCCCTCGCCAAAGTCTTTCAGGAAAACATCAAACTCTTTGCGCGGGTGCACAATACGCTCGCCAAGGAAAAAGAGATCGAGGACCGTTGGCGGAATATGCCCACCCCGCAAACGGGGCGGCATTTGTCCAACCATGTTGAACCGGAAGTGGTCGAGGCCTTGCGCAACGCAGTTGTCGCCGCCTACCCGCGCCTGTCTCACCGCTACTACGCGCTCAAGGCGAAATGGCTGGGTCTTGAAACAATGCAAGTCTGGGACCGCAACGCGCCATTGCCAATGGAAAGCGACAAGATCGTTGATTGGGACGAGGCGACGAAAACCGTCTTGGACGCCTATGCAGGGTTTGACCCCAAGATGGCTGATATCGCCAAGCCCTTCTTTACCGATGGCTGGATTGACGCGCCGGTCAAACCGGGCAAGGCCCCCGGTGCCTTCGCCCATCCCACGGTCACGCCGGTGCACCCTTACGTTATGCTGAATTACTTGGGCAAACCGCGCGATGTGATGACCTTGGCACATGAACTTGGGCACGGCGTCCATCAGGTTCTTGCTGCGGAACAAGGTGAGCTGCTGTCCTCAACCCCCCTGACCCTTGCTGAAACCGCATCCGTCTTTGGTGAAATGCTAACCTTCCGCAAAATGCTTGAAGGGGCGGACAGTCAGGAAGAAAGAAAGGTCATGCTCGCCAACAAGGTCGAGGACATGA
>CAYLMZ010000070.1:0-12348 GCA_964385035.1 uncultured Loktanella sp. | reverse complement strand
GATGGTCTACAAGCTCAAGACTTGGCGCTTGCCGCTCGGCAGCCGGACGGCAAAGGGCAAGGCCATCGTCAACATCCTCCCGATCCCGCAAGGTGTCTCTATTGCAGCGATCATGCCCGTCGACCGTCCCGAGGAAGAATGGGACGACTTGCAGGTGGTCTTTGCGACCTCAGCGGGCACCGTGCGCCGCAACAAGCTGTCCGACTTCACCAATGTGAAATCCAACGGCAAGATCGCCATGAAGTTTGAGGATGATCACGCTGAAACGACGCTCATCAACGCTCGCATTGCCTCAAACGATGATGATGTGATGCTGGTGACAGATTCAGGGCGAGCCATTCGCTTCCCGGCAACCGATGTGCGCGTGTTCAACTCGCGTGCATCCGTCGGTGTGCGCGGCATCAAACTGCAAGGCGACGATCAGGTCGTGTCAATGTCGATCATCCGCCACTTTGAGGCTGATCCGGCCGAACGGGCTGCATACCTGAAAATGCGCCGCGCAATGGCGGGGCTGACCGATGATGCAGAGAACGAAGATGAGGATGAGACAGCGCCGGGTGCGATCAGTCAGGAACGCTATGCCGAAATGTCTGCCGCAGAAAACTTGATCCTGACGATCACGGCCCAAGGCTCGGGCAAGCTGTCGTCCAGCCATGACTACCCTGTCCGCGGTCGCGGCGGTATGGGCGTTGCCGCAATGGACAAGGCGATGCGTGGTGGGCCTTTGGTCACATCCTTCCCCGTCGATCTTTCGGATCAGATCATGCTGGTCACTTCAACTGGCCAATCGATCCGCGTCCCGGTAGAGGGCATATCCTTCCGCTCACGTGGTGCAGGCGGTGTGAAAGTCTTTGACACCGGCAAAGGCGAGACTGTGGTGAGTGTCGCTTGGATCGCCGACCAAGGCGAAGACGAAGAAGACACTGAATAAGCGCAAGGCCCCGCACCGTCGGGGCCTTTTCTTTTTGTCTGTGCGCCTCTAGATCAGGCACATGGAAAAGACACTCAATATCATCGGCGGTGGCATGGCCGGATCAGAGGCGGCTTGGCAGGCGGCAAACGCAGGCATCAAGGTCACCATTCATGAAATGCGCCCCAAGGTAGAAACCTTCGCACACCGCACAGGCAATCTGGGCGAGATGGTTTGTTCCAACTCTTTTCGCTCAGATGATCATGAACAAAACGCAGTTGGCCTTTTGCATTGGGAGATGCTGCAAGCCGGTGGCCTGATCATGCAGACAGCCTACAAGCATCGCCTGCCTGCCGGTGGCGCGTTAGCTGTAGATCGTGATCCTTTTGCAGAAAGTGTCACAGCGGCATTGACGGCGCACCCCAATATTTCTGTGTCTTATGAAGAGATTACAGCGCTTCCCGAAGACGGGCATTGGATCATTGCGACCGGTCCATTGACCTCCGGGGCACTTGCCGAAGCAATCCAAAAGGAAACAGGCGCCGAAGCCCTTGCCTTTTTCGATGCGATTGCGCCGATCGTCTACAAAGACAGCATCAACATGGATGTGGCATGGATGCAGTCGCGCTACGACAAGGGCGAGACCGAAGCCGAACGGACCGCATATCTCAATTGCCCCATGACGAAGGATCAGTATGAGGCCTTCATTGATGCGCTGTTGGAAGCAGACAAGACCGAATTCAAAGAAGGCGAAACCGCAGGTTACTTTGACGGATGCCTGCCCATCGAAGTGATGGCCGAGCGGGGGCGCGAAACCTTGCGCTTCGGGCCGATGAAACCCGTGGGGCTGACCAATGCCAACGACCCCGAAAACAAACCCTATGCCGTTGTGCAGCTTCGCCGCGACAATGCGTTGGGGACCCTTTTCAATATCGTGGGCTTCCAAACGAAGATGAAGTACGGCGCCCAAAAGGCTGTTTTCAAAATGATTCCCGGCTTGGAGGATGCAGAATTCGCGCGTTTGGGCGGTATTCACCGCAATACCTTCATCAATTCGCCAACCTTGCTCGACCACGAAATGCGTCTACGCTCGCGCCCAAATATCCGCTTTGCGGGCCAGATCACGGGCGTTGAAGGCTACGTCGAAAGTGCCGCTATGGGCCTTTTGGCCGGTCGCATGGCAGTGGCTGAACTCAACGGTGAGGTTCTGCCCGCAGTGCCACACACGACGGCTATGGGCGCGCTTGTCACCCATATTACCGGCGGGGCAGAGGCAAAGACGTTCCAACCGATGAACGTAAACTTCGGTTTGTTTCCGCCGCTTGAGGGCATGAAAGGCGGGCGTAAAGGCCGCAAAGAACGCTACAAGGGCTACACCGACCGCGCCAAAGCCGATTGGCAAGCATGGCTGGGCCAGAGCGCGCTAGACGCGGCTTGACCTCTGCCACTAGACTACCCGCATGACGAAGAAGAAAGACGTTCTGCGCCCTGCCCTTTGGACCCCGCGCCCTGTTGAGGAAACCGTTCAGGTCTATGCCGCGTGGGCGGACAACTACGATGCCGACGTCACAGCGCGTGGCTACCGCACACCCGACCGGCTTGCGACGGCTTTGCGTCGCTTTACCGACGTTGACACCCCCATCCTTGACTACGGCTGTGGCACCGGCATCAGCGGCGCTGCGTTGCTGCGCGCGGGATTTCAGCACATTGACGGCACGGACATCACCGCAGAGATGCTGGCGCAGGCCGCAGAACGGGAAATCTATCGCAAGACGTGGCTTTCGACGCCAGATGACATGGGGTTTGCACCAAAGAGCTATCCCGTGATCGTGGCTGTCGGGGTTGTCAGCCTTGGTGCGGCCCCGCCAGAAACGCTGACACCCTTGATCCATGCCCTACCGGTCGCGGGTCTTCTGGCCTTGTCGTTCAACGATCCGACGCTTGATGATGGCAGCTACGACGCCGTACTGAACAACCATGTCTCAGACGGTGAAGTGGAGGTGATTTTTCGCGAACATGGGCCCCATTTGGACGATGTGGAAATGGGCTCGGATGTGATCGTTTTGCGCCGCACGTGATTACACGCTTTGCACCCTCACCGACGGGCCCACTGCATTTGGGCCACGCCTTTTCAGCTTTGACGGTCTGGGCAGAGGCAAAGCGCCAATCTGGCACGGCTCTCTTGCGGATCGAAGATACTGACAGCACACGCGTGCGACCTGAACATGAAGCAGCGATCTACGAGGATCTTGCTTGGCTGGGATTGCACTGGCCCGCGCCAGTGCGTCGCCAGTCAGAACACTATGGTGAATATTGGCAAGCTTTAGAACAGCTTGACGGGCTTGGCCTGATATATCCCTGTGCCTGTTCCCGGCGGGACATTATGGATGCAGGTGCGGTGCATGGTGTAGAAGGCATGGTCTATCCCGGCACATGCCGCAACCGATCCATGCGCGAGGCAGTAGACACAGATGCAATCCGGCTGGATATCAGCAAGGCGATCGCAACACTCAGGGCTCCGCTTGGCTATACCGAGACAGGCACGAATTCCGGAGTGATGTCTATCCCCGCAACGATGCTCATCACAGAAATTGGCGATCCTGTTCTGCGTCGCAAGGATACCGGAGATCCGGCGTATCACCTGGCTTGCGTCCACGATGATGCGCTTCAGGCGGTGACCCATGTTGTGCGTGGAACAGATTTGCAGGCGTTAACCCCTTTGCACGTCCTGCTGCAAAGGCTCTTGGACTATCCAACGCCGGTGTATCATCATCACAGTCTTGTTCGAGGTAGCGATGGCAAACGCCTCGCCAAGATCGACAAATCCAAAGCTCTCGCCAGATATCGGACTGAGGGTGCGACCCCCTCCGACATCTTTGCCATGGTTGGCCTTAGTCCATAGGCCGCATCAATTCGACTTCGGTATCCTGTCCGACGGATGTATAAAAGCAGGTCCTGCGTCCGGTATGACATGCCGCCCCGACTTGGTTGATCAGCAGCAACAGACAGTCGCGGTCGCAATCAATGCGGAAATCGACCAGCTCTTGCGTATGCCCGCTCGTTGCCCCTTTGACCCAGAATTCCTGACGGGACCGGGACCAGTAAGTCACTTTGCGGGTTTCAAGGGTGCGTGTGACGGCTTCGGCATTCATCCAAGCCATCATCAGCACCTCTCCCGAGGTTGCGTCCTGCGCGATCGCAGGGATCAAACCCGCTTCATTGTAGCGCAGCGTGGATGGATCGAAGGACATGGGAAAAACCTTTGCAAGTATCAGTCATCGCATTATCTACGAAGGACGCAGCGAAAGGGCAACGCAATGTCAGCCGAAACCGATCTGATCAAACTCTATTCTGGACGGATTCTTGCATTGGCAGCTGACATGCCTCGGACACAGCGGCTCGCGCAACCCACGGCAACCGCGAAAAAGCGCGCACCACTCTGCGGATCTACGGTGACTGTTGATCTTAGCGTCAATGACGGGGTGATCACGGACTACGCGCAAGACGTGAAGGCCTGCGCACTTGGTCAGGCTGCCGCCGCAATTGTCGGGGCCAACATCGTGGGCTTAACCCACGCAGAGGTAAGTGCCGGACGCGAGGCGCTTTTTGCGATGCTGAAGTCCGAAGGCCCGGTGCCCGATGCACCATTTGCAGAGTTTGAAGTGCTTCAGCCCGCCAAAGACTATAAGAACCGGCATGCGTCGATCATGCTTGCCTTTGACGCAACCTTGGATGCCCTGAGCGACGCACAAGCAACAGCATAAAAAAACCGCCGCATCCCGGGACAAGGGAGCGGCGGCAGGAAATGACGGGCAGGTCCGGTCCAATGTTCAATGGGGAGAGGCAAAACCCCCGCGTTGGACAAGGACAGGCAGGTCGTCACATTGCATTCTTGGGACAGGCAATGTGTGGGACCGGACCCGCGCCATCAGGCAAATCAGACAAGCCCGGGCAAGGCCAATCCGACAACAAGGAGAACCATCAAGGCGGCAACACCCAAAGCATCAGCAACAATCGTTTCGCGAGAGCGGGTCAGGACTGATTTGATTTCTTGGGCCATGTTGTGTTCCTCGAATGTTCTGTTGCCACTTTGTTCTCACATGGCGTGATCTGTGTAAAGAACTTTTTAAGAACATTCGTGAACATTTTGGAACAAAGCGGCTAACCCACTGAAATCAAACGGATTGCTTTATCCTGTTCCATCAACCACAAAAGCGTCCGCGCGGCCTGCCCACGGGATGTTTCCAATTTTGGGTCAGCCGCAAGCAATGCGCGCGCATCGGTTTGGGCGATAGCCATCTGGGCTGACTGACGTTCCAGATCAGCGATCCGAAAACGTGGGATGCCCGATTGGGCGGTCCCGATGACGTCGCCTGCCCCGCGCATGGCAAGATCTTCTTCGGAAATACGAAACCCGTCTTCGGTTTGCCGCAGTATCTCCAACCGCCGCTTTCCTGTTTCGCTCAATGGGGCCTGATAAAGAAGCAAGCAAGTCGAGGCCGCAGCGCCGCGCCCCACCCTGCCCCTGAGTTGATGCAGCTGTGCTAGCCCGAAACGTTCGGCATGCTCGATCATCATGATTGAGGCATTTGGGACGTTGACGCCCACCTCAATGACGGTGGTCGCCACGAGGACTTTTGTCTCACCGGACACAAAGCATGTCATTGCCGCATCCTTTTCGTCAGGTGGCATTTGCCCATGCACCAGACCGACGACGCCCTCTCCCAAAGCGGTGCGCAATCGCTTGAACCGCTCCTCTGCCGCTGTCGCATCGAGGACCTCGCTTTCCTCCACGAGCGGACACACCCAATAGGCCTGACGCCCTTCGGCAATGGCACGTCGTAGCTTCTCGACCACCTCATCCATGCGTGTAGTCGAAACAAGAGCAGTTTGAACCGGTGTCCGTCCGGGTGGCTTTTCATCCAGAACCGAAACATCCATGTCGCCGTATTGCGCGAGCGCCAGCGACCGCGGGATCGGCGTCGCGGTCATCACAAGCACATCGACTGCGCGGCCCTTGCCCCCCAGTTCCATGCGCTGCGCAACACCAAAGCGGTGCTGTTCGTCAATGACCGCGAGCCGCAGGTCATGAAAGTGAACATCCTGTTGAAATACCGCATGTGTGCCGACAAGTATGTCGATCTTGCCAGCCGCCAGATCGCTCAGTTTTTCCCGACGTGGGGCCCCTTTGTCACGTCCGGTCAGAATTTCCAGACGCACACCACTTGCAGCGGCCAGTGGTTGCAAACCTTCAAGATGCTGGCGCGCTAATATTTCAGTGGGGGCCATCATAACGCCTTGCCCACCTGCCTCGACAACGCAAAGCAAGGCCATCAATGCTACTAGCGTCTTGCCCGAACCAACATCCCCTTGCAGCAGACGGTTCATCTTGATCGGCGCAGCCAAATCGGCTGCAATCTCGGAAATGGCACGCGACTGCGCCGCTGTGGGCTTGTAAGGCAAAGCATCAAGGACGGGGCGGGTCAGTCGGCCGTCAGGCGCAGAAGCAATCCCCTTTGCCTTGCGTGACGCAGCTCTTGCCAAGGCAAGAGTCAACTGATGGGCCAGCAACTCATCATATGCCAGCCGCTCCCGCGCCTTCCCATGGGGAGAAAGATCAGTCGTGGCCTGCGGATTATGGGCCAGCGACAAAGCTGCCTTCCAATCAGGCCAGCCTTCTTTTGATTTGAGCGCGGGGTCGATCCATTCCGGCAAATCAGGAGCAAGATCCAACGCCGACCGTGTTGCCTTCCACATTGTTTTTTGGGTGATACCAGCGTGCAACGGGTAAACCGGTTCAAATCGCGGTATCTCAGTGGCCCGTTCAACAGGCACCACATGATCGGGGTGCACCATCTGGGCGATGCCGTCGAAGACTTCCAACTTTCCAGAAACAACACGAGTGCTGCCCGTCGGCAGAAGCCTTTGTAGGTAGTCGGGCCGGGCATGAAAGAAAACCAGCTGGAAACTGGTGGTCTGGTCTTCGACAAAGACACGATATGGCCTGCCACGGGCGCGCGGTGGTTGGTGGGCACCAACAGTTACTTCCACGGTCACAACCGCAGGGGCGATCACATCTTTGATACTGGGGCGTGTTTGCCGGTCTATGCCCGAGACTGGAAGCGTGAAGAGCACTGCCGCCGGATGCGGGGCGCCGCTACCTTCAAGCAATTGCCCCAACTTGGGGCCAATGCCTTCGAGTTTTGTCAGGGACCCGAACAGCGGGAAAAGAACCTCTGGCCTGCCCGTCATGCGTCGCCGATCAACGCAAGCCAGCTGTCTTCGTCGATCGTTTCGACGCCCAGATCGGCAGCCTTCTTTGCTTTCGATCCAGCACCCGGACCCGCCACCAAAAGATCGGTTTTTGCACTGACGGATCCCGAGACTTTTGCCCCCAATGCCTCTGCCCGTGCCTTCGCCTCTGCCCGTGTCATCCGTTCCAGCGTGCCTGTGAACACGACTGTCTTGCCCACCACGGGGCTCTCAAGGGACGCACGTTCGGCATCCTGAATATCAAGTTCGCGGACCAAAGCATCAATCGAGGCACGCTCTGCTTCTTGATGGAAAGTCGTAATGACAGAGGTTGCCATCACCGCACCAACGCCATCAATACTGATCAAATCATCCCAAGCTGACCCTTCACCAATTTCTGCAGATAGCATCGCGGTCTCAAATGCGCTCCAGGAACCATAGTGATTGGCCAAAAGGGCCGCCCCATTTTCGCCGACATGGCGGATTCCCAATGAAAAGATAACCCGCGCCAAAGCGATCTGGCGCCGCTCGTCGATAGCGTCAAAGAGTTTCGCGGCACTTTTCTCGCCCCAGCCGTCGCGGTTCTTGAGTTGCTGCATGCCCGACCCGAACCGTGCCCGCAGTTGGAAAATATCCGCAGGGGTTTTGATCCAACCATCAAGATAAAACTGCTCGACCTGTTTGGCGCCGAGCCCATCAATGTCAAAAGCCGCGCGGGACACGAAATGCTTGAGCTTTTCGACTGCCTGGGCCGGACAAATCAGACCACCGGTGCAGCGCCACACAGCATCCCCGTCTTCGCGGATCGCCTCAGAGCCACATTCGGGACAGGTGTCCGGAAATTCATAGCGCACGGCATCCTTGAGTCGACGATCGAGATCCACATCGGCGATCTTCGGGATCACATCGCCAGCGCGGTAGACCTGCACCCAATCACCCGCGCGGACGTCATTTCCACCACGGATCGGTTGGCCGTCGCCGCCGATCCCTGCGATGTAGTCTTCGTTATGCAGCGTTGCGTTCGAAACGACGACACCGCCCACCGTCACAGGAGTCAGCCGCGCGACCGGAGACAGCGCTCCGGTGCGCCCGACCTGAATGTCAATTGCTTCAAGCGTGGTCCATGCCAGCTCTGCCGGGAATTTATGTGCAATCGCCCAACGCGGTGTCGTGGAACGAAAACCGAGGCGGGCCTGCAATGACAGGTCGTTCACCTTATAGACGACACCGTCAATGTCATAGCCCAGCGTGGCGCGTTGCGCCTCGATCTTTTTGTAGTGAGACAACAATGCGTCAGGCGTGTCACAGATCGCAGTCAGGGGGTTTGTCGAGAACCCCATCTCCGACAGACGCTGAATGGCACCCCACTGCGTATCCGAAAGCGGGTCCGACACTTCACCCCATGCATAGGCAAAGAACCGTAAAGGGCGCGACCGTGTGATCGCCGCATCAAGCTGACGCAATGATCCAGCCGCCGCGTTGCGTGGATTGGCAAATGTCTTGCCACCCGCTGCGGCTTGCCGTTCGTTGAGTGCCGAGAAATCAGCGTGGCTCATATAGACCTCACCGCGGACTTCGAGTGTTCCGGGTGCGTCTATAATCATTTCGGGAATATCGGAAATCGTGCGCGCATTGGCGGTAACATTTTCGCCAACTGATCCATCGCCGCGAGTGGCCGCTTGCACCAACACACCATTTTCATATCGCAATGACAGAGAAAGCCCGTCTATCTTGGGTTCAGCCGTAAAGGCCAGAGCTGCATCTGCGGCAAGGCCCAGATACTTCCTGATCCGTTGCTCAAAATCCGCGACATCCGTGTCGTCAAAGGCATTTCCCAACGACAACATCCTGACGGCATGTTGAACCTTGCTGAAACCCTCTGATGCAGGCGCACCAACCTGTTCTGTCGGACTGTCCGATCGCTTCAGATCGGGAAAAGCGACTTCGATGGCGAGATTGCGTTTCTTGAGTCCATCGTAGTCCGCATCGGAGAAGACTGGCGCATCCTCTGCATGATAGGCCTGATTGGCTTGTGATAGCACCCTCGCAAGATACGCAAGTTCTGCGCTTGCTTGCTCTGGTGACAGCGCTGAAACCGGCTGATCCAATGTCGCTGGTTGTTCTAATGCCACGTTCGCCCCCAAGCCGGCCAATCATCTACTTGAGGGCAATAGTTAGGTGGCAATCGTAAGCACGTCCAGCGATCTTGGACATCTAGTGACGGTCAATCCGGGAATGAACCCTTCCTTTTCGCGCTATGCACCGATCGCCATGCGCTCTGGCACGGCAGCGGGTTCAGGGTCACGCAGAACGTACCCCCGCCCCCAAACAGTTTCGATATAGTTCTGGCCTTCCGTTGCCTCACTAAGCTTCTTGCGCAGCTTGCAGATGAAAACATCGATAATCTTCAATTCCGGCTCGTCCATCCCGCCATAGAGGTGATTGAGGAACATCTCTTTGGTGAGTGTCGTGCCTTTGCGCAAGGAAAGCAGTTCAAGCATCTGATACTCTTTGCCGGTCAGATGCACCGCGGCACCCGCGACATCCACGGTTTTCGCATCAAGATTGACTGCAATATCCCCGGTCTGAATAATCGATTGCGCGTGGCCTTTGGAGCGCCGGATGATCGCATGTATCCGCGCCACGAGTTCCTCGCGGTGGAACGGTTTGGTCAAATAGTCATCGGCACCAAAGCCAAAGCCCTTGATCTTGCTTTCAGTATCATCATCGCCCGAAAGAATGAGGATCGGTGTTTCGATTTTGCTCAGGCGCAATTGCCGCAACACCTCATGCCCGTTCATATCCGGCAAGTTGATATCCAACAGGATTAGGTCGTAGTCATAGAGCTTTGCCAGATCGATGCCTTCTTCACCCAGATCGGTGGCGTAAACATTCAGATTGGCATGTGTGAGCATCAGTTCGATGCTTTTTGAGGTCGTGGGGTCGTCTTCTACAAGCAATATGCGCATCATGCACTCCACATTCAGTTTGGCAGCCCCACGTAACGCAATAAAGGTTAACCACCCGTTACCATTGGGTTGCACAGTGCATATTCTACCTATGGTTGTCTATATCTTTGTAGGGCTGTCGCCTTCAGCGCCGCTTCACCATGGGTTGCAACTGCACTTTCCCATTCTGAAAACTCCTCATCCGAGAGCGCATACCGGTCGAGAGCATCCTTGCGCGCAATCAGCCCATACGCCACTGCTCGCACCACAGCTGCCTTGCGCGAGGCCACCCAACGGCGCGTCTCGGCGTCCGGAAGGTCGGCGCGTGTCATCACCGTCCCATCCGGCAAGGTCACGGATCGTGGTCCATCAACTTTGCGAAGATACATATCATCACCCCTTTTTCTTCACTCCTGCGTGGCTTATCGGGGGATAAGGCTTAAGGCTGAGTAACGACGCCACTTGAGAGTGGGTTGCATTTTCCTATATTTCGATACGAAAGCTTCTGAACAGGTCCGCCATGCCACTTGAGACACCACTGAATACTTTGGGGTTTGCCAAACCACCTGCGCAAACGCGGGTAGTCGTTGCAATGTCAGGCGGCGTCGACAGCTCTGTCGTGGCCGCCATGCTGGCCGATGAAGGGTATGACGTCGTGGGGGTGACCCTACAGCTTTATGATCACGGGGCGGCTTTGGCGAAAAAGGGCGCATGCTGTGCGGGGCGTGATATCCACGACGCACGCCGTGTCGCCGAGGAAAAAGGTTTCCCCCACTACGTCCTTGACTACGAAAATACATTCCGCGAAGCCGTCATGGATGAATTTGCCGACAGCTATCTTGGTGGTGCGACGCCCGTCCCCTGCATCCGGTGCAATGAGCGGGTGAAATTCAAGGACCTGTTGGAAACGGCCAAAGACCTTGATGCCGATTGTATGGCCACAGGGCACTACATTCAGCGCATGATGGGCGATCACGGCGCCGAACTTCATGCCGCAGCTGATCCAACCAAGGACCAAAGCTATTTCCTGTTTTCGACCACGCAAGAGCAACTAGATTACCTGCGGTTCCCATTGGGACACCACAAGTCAAAGGAAGAAACACGCGCGCTTGCTGCAAAATACGGCCTGAGCGTCGCAGACAAACCGGACAGTCAGGATATCTGCTTTGTGCCCAATGGCGATTATGCGGCCGTCATCGAAAAGCTGCGACCAGGGGCAGCAGAGCCTGGCGAGATTGTTGACGTAGATGGCAACGTGCTTGGCACACATAAAGGCGTGATCCACTACACGATTGGGCAGCGACGCGGCCTTGGCATCGGGGGGCTGGCCGATCCACTCTATGTCGTGAAGCTGGACGTCGATAACAAACGCGTTGTTGTCGGCCCCAAAGACCTGCTGGCAACGCGGCGTGTGCCAGTGCGCGAAATCAACTGGATTGGCCCCGGAAAGCTCATGGATAAACCTGAGCATCATATCGCGGTCCGTGTCCGTTCAACCCGCCCGCCGACAGATGCGGTCCTGCGCCCTATCTCGGACACCGAGGCCGAAGTTGAACTTTTGGTTGCCGAACAGGGTGTTTCCCCCGGGCAGGCTTGCGTGTTTTACGATACCGACAGCACACGGATATTCGGCGGCGGCTGGATCTGGCGCGGCTGACACCCAATCTTTTGCGGCTGTCGCATTGATTGGTGTGGTGCCTCCGGCGGGAGTTTTTTGGCCAAGATGAAGAGGCGCGCGCGCCAATGTTGCCATTGAACAGATTGCAACAGAGGGTCACATGTCTGTGTGGCCCCTTTCTTTTGCAGCACGCGGGCGTCCATCTAGTGCACAAGCGAAAGAAACACCTGTTGGAGGACCACCAATGACACTGACCCGCCGCCATATCCTTGGCTTTGCCCTGACTGTCCCAGCTGTTGCTGCCTTTGCCCCCAAGGCAATGGCGATGACCGCACAAGTCTATACCGAAGGTGGCATTGCCATCGACGGAAGCGACGCCGTTGCATATTTTGATGGAAACGGCCCTGTTGCAGGCGATCCCGCGATCACCCACGAATACATGGGAGCGACGTGGCAATTCAGCTCTGAGGCCAACCGCGACGCATTTGCAGCTAATCCAGAGGCTTACGCGCCGCAATATGGCGGATACTGCGCCTATGCTGTGAGCCAGGGTTATACAGCTTCAACCGTCCCCGAGGCGTGGTCAATTGTTGATGGCAAGCTTTATCTGAACTTCTCAA
>CAYLMZ010000069.1:0-12405 GCA_964385035.1 uncultured Loktanella sp. | reverse complement strand
GAGTACGTATTTGATATCAATGCCGAAGGTGATCAAGCGGCAGGTTCTGCCAGCACTGGTAGCGCGACCCTCACCGCTGAGATGAACAACCAGACGATCGGTTACGAAAGCAAGACACAGGACATCGCTGTCAGCTTGCAAAGCAGTGACTTCCCGCTGCCGATCGAGGTTTCGACGGCTGAATACGGGATCAGCTTCCGGATGCCTTTAGGTGTCACCGAAGAACCCGCGCCCTTCGGGATGAGCTTTGATCTGGTCGATTTGACCATCAGCGAGATGCTTTGGAACATCTTTGATCCGGGCGCAGTCCTGCCAAGAGATCCTGCAACCTTGCAGATCGGGCTTAGTGGCACGGCGCGGGCGCTGGTAGATTTGCTTGATCCTGAAAACGCTGACGCGTTGGAAAGCACTGACGTGCCATTTGAACCCTATACGCTCTCGCTGGACACCCTGCGCATCGCAGCAGCTGGCGCACTGGTCACTGGCGGCGGCAACTTCACCTTCGACAATGAAGATACGCAAACCTTCGCGCCGATGCCTCGACCAGAGGGCAGCGCCATGATCGAGATTTCCGGTTTGAACCAGTTGTTGGACAATCTCGTTGCAATGGGGCTGGTCCCAGAACAGGACATCATGGGCCCACGCATGATGATGGGTATGTTTGCGCGCTCAACCGGTGATGACCAGATGGAGATCGAGGTCGAAGTGACCGAAAGCGGACAGGTCAATGTGAACGGCAATCGCGTTCGCTAGGATACGGAACGCTTAAAGATCGGGGCGCAGCGGGACACCACTGCGCCCCTTTTGCTATTCGCCGCCGCAGTCTTGCGGGTTGCCCCGCGCAGCACTAGGTCTGAGCGAAGCAAAGGATACATCATGACCCAATCACTTTCTGATCTTTCGGCACAAATCCTGACCGCTGCGCGTCAAGCCGGTGCTGATGCTGCCGACGCAATTGCGGTGGATGGAACATCGATATCCATCACAGTGCGCGAAGGCGCATTGGAACAGGCCGAACGCTCGGAAGGGATCGACATCGGATTGCGGGTCTTTGTCGGACAGCGGCAGGCCTGTGTCTCTTCTTCGGACACAAAGCCCGACACGCTGACCCAAATGGCGGAACGCGCGGTGGCGATGGCAAAGGAAGCCCCTGAAGACCCCTATGCGGGGCTCGCGGACCCAAGTCAGTTGGCCAAGAACACTCAAACCGAAGCACTGGAATTGTTTGACCCAAGCGATGAACCCGACCCTGCTGCGTTGCAGGACGATGCGATGCGGGCCGAAGCGGCGGCACTGCGCAATGAAAAGATCAGCCAAGTCCAGTCAGCCTCGGCGGGCTACTCGCGCCGCCGTATTCATCTGGCTGCAACAAATGGTTTCTCCGCTGGATATGCGCGTTCTGACCGGGGGTTGTCCTGCGTAGCGATCAGCGGCACAGGCACCGGAATGGAACGCGACTATGATTACGACAGCCGTGTGTTTCAGGCGGACTTAAGGGATGCAGATGAGATCGGCACGCGGGCTGCGGCACGTGCTGTCGAACGTGTTGGTGCACGCAAGCCCAAAACCGGTGCTTACCCTGTCATCTTTGATGAACGTATCGCAAGCTCATTGATCGGGAGCCTCTTGCAGGCGTCCAACGGCATGATGATCGCGCGGGGATCAAGCTGGCTGCGCGACGCCATCGGTGAACAGGTGCTGCCCGCACATCTTTCGATTGTTGAACACCCTCACCGCGCGCGGGTCACGGGTTCACGGCTATTCGATGCAGAGGGCCTGCCAACCTCGGAACGGTCAATTGTGCAGGACGGTGTGTTGACCGGTTGGACATTGGATCTGGCGACTGCCCGCAAGCTGGGAATGGAAAGTACGGCAAACGCAGCGCGCGGCACAGGTGCTCCGCCGCAGCCGAGCTTGACCAATATTGCGCTGACCCAAGGGGATAAAAGTCGTGACGATCTGATCAAGGACATGGGCACAGGTCTTTTGATCACTTCGATGATTGGATCAACGATTAACCCAAACACCGGCGACTACTCTCGTGGGGCGGCGGGTTTCTGGGTCGAAAACGGCGAAATCACCTATCCGGTCAACGAATGCACCGTCGCAGGTAATTTGCGTGACATGCTCGGATCAATCGTGCCGGCCAACGACGGCCAGATGCATCTATCGCGAATTGTGCCGTCGCTCTTGGTCGAAGGTCTGACCCTTGCCGGAGAGTGATATCGCGCTGCTAGAGGCAGCCGCGCGCCAGGCTGGTGAAATTGCAAAGTCCTATTTCCAACGCAACCCTGCCGTCACGGACAAACCGGACGGCGCAGGGCCTGTCACAGCAGCTGATCTGGCCGTGAATGCGATGCTGGAGCAGATGTTGCAGTCTGCCCGCCCTGACTACGGCTGGCTGTCAGAAGAGACCGAAGATAACGCTGCACGGCTAGAAACCCAGCGCCAGTTCGTGATTGACCCCATCGATGGCACGCGCGCCTTTATCGAAGGCAGCAAGGATTGGGCGCATTCCCTTGCTGTTGTCGAGAATGGCAGGCCTGTTGCCGCCGCAGTTTACCTGCCGATGCGTGACATGATGTTTGTGGCGAGCGCGGGCCGTGGTGCCCATCTCAACGGGCAAGACGCGCAAGTTGCACCGATGAAAGCCGAGGGCGAGGCCGTCGTTTTAGGTGCAAAGCCAAACTTTGATGGACGGTTCTGGCGTGGCGGCATACCACCGCGTGTCAAACGCGCCTTTCGGTCGTCATTGGCCTACAGACTTTGCCTCGTCGCTGAGGGTCGTTTTGACGGCATGATCACGCTGCGCCCAAGCTGGGAATGGGATATCGCGGCTGGTGCGCTGATCGCGGCAGAGGCAGGTGCGACCGTGACTGATCAACATGGTGCTGCATTGCGCTTTAATAACCAGCACCCTCAAGTACCCGGCGTGCTGACAGGTGAAACATCGTTGCACGCGACACTCGTCAGGCAGCTTGAGACCCTGCCCGCAAAGGCATAGAGTCTCGGCAAGACGACACAAACAAAGGGTTCCCCTATGACACAGCGCCTGCATTTGGTCTTTGGCGGAGAGCTAATTGATCCAAGCAAAAACGCCTTCAAAGACGTAGACGAGATCGACATTGTCGGGATGTTCCCAAACTATGAGGCTGCTTACAACGCCTGGAAGGGTGCCGCCCAGCGCACCGTCGATAACGCCCATATGCGTTACTATATCGCGCATATCCATCGTTTGCGCGACGAAGAGACCGAGGCCTCACCAACCGAAGAGCTCGACAATTAAAGACCGGTCATAATGGCGCGTTCCCTTACAATTGCGGCTTATCTCGCGGGATTGGGGGCACCCTCAAAAAGCTCGCGCAACGGAAAGCCGCCGCCGCGGCCTGAGGGAACCGTGCTCTGGGTGCGCTGCAGTCACCGCGATCAGCTTGACGCGATCGAGTCTCTTAAGCGAAAGCTCACTTCTGACGGTGATCCGCTGCATTTGATTACCACAGTGCCCGATTTGACCCGTCGTGACGCGCATCGCGCGTTGCCGCAGCCGATTGGGCGTGGCGAAACAAAAGAGTTCCTCGAGTATTGGCAGCCCGTCATGTCGATCTGGGTCGGCGGCGATCTTGATACCCGCCTGCTCGCTGAACTGCGTGATGCGGACGTGCGGAACATGATGGTGGATGCTTCAGCTGACGGCTTGGACAAGATTGTCGGCCGATGGGTCCCTGGGGCATTGCGTTCACTGCTATCGCAATTTGAGGCGATCCTTGCTGTCGATCATGCCCATGCCGACAGGTTGATCCGCGCCGGTGCCAGCCGCGAGATCACCATCGTCACAGGCGCAATGGAAGATTGCCCCCCCGTCCTGCCATTTAGCGAAACCGAGCGTGCCGAGACGGTCAATATCATCGGCATGCGACCGGTATGGCTGGCTGCAAATGCCCACCCCGACGAGGCAGAGATTATTGCCAACGCCCACCGGACCGCAAGCCGCCGTGCACATCGCTTGTTGATGATCGCGGTCCCAAAGGACGTGCGCCATATCCCCGGCCTCGTCGAAGCATTTGACCACCACGGAATCAGTTTCGCCCTCAGCTCTACGCCAGAGAAACTGAGTGATCAGACAGAGGTATTTCTTGTCGACACCGAAGAAGAGCTTGGGCTTTGGTATCGCATTGCACCGGTCAGCTATATCGGCGGAACATTTGCCGGGTGCGGGACGTCAGACCCGTTTGAGGCAATCACACTTGGCTCGGCAGCGATCTATGGCCCGCAAGTGGCACCATTCCAAAAGAACGCAAACAGGCTGAACACTGCGGGCGGCGCAAACCTGATCCGCCTACCCCAAGACCTTGGACCCGCGGTCGAAGACTTGTTGTCTGCTGAAAAAGCGGCAGCACAGGCGCATAAGGCATGGGATGTTGCCACCCAAGGCGCAAAGGTCACAAACCGCATCGCCAACTACATCCAGCTACGGCTGGAAGAACTGGCCCTTTGATGCGCGCGCCCTTTTATTGGTTCACGCCTCCGGAAAAGCCGAGCTGGCAGGCACGTCTCCTTTCGCCATTGGGATGGCTCTACGGAGTTGCAACAGCCCGGCGGGTCGCGAAAGAACCGAAATATCGCGCAAAGGTTCCGGTGATCTGCGTGGGAAATATCAACGCAGGCGGCACTGGCAAGACACCAACAACCATCGCCTTGATCGAAAGGCTCACGGCACGAGGGGCGAACCCGCATGTTGTGTCTCGTGGCTACGGTGGGACGCTCGACGGCCCGGTTAGGGTCGATGAACGCTCTCATAAGGCAGAGGAAACTGGTGATGAGCCACTCTTGCTCGCCGCCTTCGCCCCAACCTGGGTCGCCAAAGATCGTGCGTCTGGTGTCCAAGCCGCAGAGGCCGCAGGCGCCGATGTCATCCTATTTGATGACGGCTTCCAGAACCCCGATGTAGCAAAGGATCTTTCAATCGTCGTCGTTGATGCCCTGCGCGGGTTTGGCAACGGGCGGGTTATTCCAAGCGGTCCGTTGCGCGAAAGCGTGCCAAAAGGGTTGGCGCGGGCGGATTTACTTCTTTCGATCGGCCCACCCGATGCGCAAGATCGGTTCAGCAGCGCGTGGCAATCCGATCTGCCCCATTTGCAGGGCCATCTTGCCCCGCTGCCGACGGGCATGCCTTGGCGCGATCTCAAATTGCTGGCTTTTGCTGGTATCGGACACCCTGAGAAATTCTTTATCACCTTGCGCGATATGGGTGCGACCGTCGTGCGATCCGAAGGGCTGGGCGACCACCAGCCTCTGACCGATGCATTGATGAAGCGCCTTGAGATCGAGGCACAGGTCAAGCGGGCCCAACTCGTCACGACCGAAAAAGACGCGGTGCGACTTCCCGATGCGTTCCGGAATAAAGTCCTGACCCTGCCCGTGAGGCTACAACTTGTTGATTGGGAACCACTGGACGCCGCCTTCGCTCGACTAGGGCTTTAGTCCAGCAGTTCCTGGTCTTTGCCCAACCTTGGTGAAGGCGGCTGTGCGACGTTTTCATTGCCAGAGAATGTGATCGGCAATCTGACCGACGGCACCCCGTCCAAATCAAGCCTCAATCCGCGATGAATGACCTGAGGGTCGCCAAAAGTCTCTGCCATGTCATTGATGGGACCAGCAGGGACGCCATGCGCTTCGCAAGCCGCCAAAAGGTCTGATTTCGACCAAGTGAGGGTAGCTCTTGTCAACAACTCGGTCAAAGCATCCCGGTTTGCAAGGCGGGCCGCGTTGGTTGCGTAATCTGGGTGCTCGGCCAAGCTCTCAAGCTTAAGAAGCTGACAGAAGTGCCGGTACTGCCCGTCGTTGCCTGCCGCCACGATGATATGGCCATCCGCGCAATCAAAGACCTGATACGGCACGATATTCGGATGGGCATTCCCCATGCGCTGTGGCGCGTCACCCGTTGCAAGATAGTTCATCGCCTGATTGGTCATGACCGCCGTCGCGACATCCATCAGCGCCATGTCGATATGTTGACCCTTGCCGGTTGTTTGGCGTTGGTGCACCGCTGCAAGGATACCCGTGCAAGCATAGATGCCCGTGAAGATGTCAGTTACTGCCACACCCACCTTTTGCGGCTGCCCCGCAGGAGCACCCGTCACTGACATCAAACCCGACATGCCTTGGATGATATAGTCGTAGCCTGCGCGCTTGGCATAGGGGCCTGTTTGTCCGAACCCTGTGATCGAGCAATAGATCAAGCGAGGATTCACTGCGGACAAAGACTCATAGTCGAGCTCGTATTTCGCAAGCCCGCCTACCTTGAAGTTCTCGATCAGGATATCAGCACCCGTGACCAACTGACGAACCTGCGCCTGCCCCTCCGGTGTCCGAAAATCGATCACGACCGACTTCTTACCACGGTTGCAGCAATGGAAGTAGGCCGCGCTCTCGTCACCATCATGTTTTATGAATGGGGGTCCCCACTGGCGGGTATCATCGCCTTGAGGGCTTTCGACCTTGATGACCTCGGCCCCGAGATCAGCAAGGGTTTGACCGGCAAGCGGGCCCGCAAGGACCCGCGCCAGTTCGATGACTTTGAGGCCTGCAAGAGGCTGCATATTTGTTCTTTCAGATCAGGAGCGGGTCAAATCAACCCAACTTGTCATCCAGAATAGCAGCGAATTCGTCATAGGCCATGTTGGAATACTTCACGCCATCAATCAGGAAGGACGGAGTGGAGTTGATACCATCACGTTCTGCGTTTTCCTGATACCAGCCAAACAAGGCCTCGGCCTTGGCCGCGTCGCTCAGGCATGCATCAAGTGCTGCATCATCCATGCCCGCCGTCTTTGCCAGACGGCGCAGGTCTTCGATGATCCCAGCCGGATCACCTGTGGCCAGCCACATGCGCTGCTCTGCATAGAGCAATTCAGAGAAGGCAAAGAAGAAATTCTGATCGTCCGCGCAACGCGCGATCATCGAGGCCCAAAGACCGGGACGGTCAAAATAGACCTCACGGTAGACAAACCGGATTTTGCCAGTGTCGATATAGTTCTCTTTCAGCGCCTTATACTGATTGGCGTGGAAGGTCGCGCAATGCGGGCAGGTAAAGGACGCATATTCGATCACCTCGACCGGTGCGTTCGGATCACCAAGGACCATCTCGACCACTTCAGGGGCCGCGCCGTCCGCGCTTTGCGCCATCGCCGCGCCGGGCAACAGGCCTGTTGCCGGGTCGGGCCGTGTTATCGCCCATCCGCCACCAAGCGTCAGGATTGCACCGCCACCTGCGGCCAAAAGAGTTCTACGTTTCATCATCTACCTCTGATCAGAGTTGTTCTTGTTCATCACGTTCGCACCAAGTGATGCGAGCGCACGGCGCAGGTCATCGCTTTCAATGCCAGAAGATAAGTCTTCGGCCTGCGATTGCATCGCCTGTGTTGGTATTTTTCGTTTTTCGCTTTGATATTCAAAAGCAACGCGTCCGTCAGCGAAACCTGTCGGCGCGGTTTGAGTGATCCGCACCCGCGAAATCGCCCGATACCCATAGCAGGCATTTACCTTTTCGCGGATCTGTTCCTTTTGCATTTCCAGCATCGGCGCCTGTGCACCGGTCGTCAGAACCGTGAGCGTCGCCCCCATCACGCCTTTGCCATAGCTGACGTCAACGGGCGTTGCGATCTTTGCTGTCGCATCACCAACGACCTCGGCCCAATGGGTCAGCAAACGTGTCACGGCAAAGCCGCGATCCTCGCTTGCTTTGCGGATGCTCTTTTGCATCAACGTCGCCGCGCGGGCAAAACCGCGCGTGGTGCCGGAATGGTATGGCGCTTTCATATCCAAGCCCTACTCTATGCCAGACGCAGCGCCAAGTCAGGGCGTGCGAATGACAAGGTAATAAAGATTGCGTGACCTCAGTGCAGAGCTTTTGGAATGGTATGATGTGCATGCCCGCGAAATGCCGTGGCGGATCGGACCTGCGGACCGAAAGGCTGGCGTAAAGCCCGACCCCTATGCCGTTTGGTTGTCCGAGGTGATGCTACAGCAAACGACCGTGGCCGCCGTGCGAGACTACCACCGCAAATTCCTGTCGATTTGGCCAACCGTCGGCAAGCTTGCGGCGGCTGAAGATGCAGACGTAATGGCCGCTTGGGCTGGACTTGGATACTACGCGCGCGCGCGCAATCTACTGAAATGTGCGCGGGCTGTGGTTGCGGATCATGAAGGTGTTTTTCCTGATACCTACGATGCGCTGATCAAGCTGCCCGGCATCGGGCCCTACACTGCGTCCGCCGTTGCCGCGATTGCCTTTGACCGCGCTGAAACGGTTGTGGACGGCAATGTCGAGCGGGTCATGGCGCGGCTTTATGATATCCACACGCCATTGCCTGCCGCCAAACCAGAATTGACAGCGAAGGCACAAGCACTGACGCCCAGCGCGCGGGCGGGCGATTATGCGCAAGCTGTCATGGATCTGGGTGCTACGATTTGCACCCCTCGCAATCCGGCATGTGGGATTTGCCCGTGGAAGGGCGCCTGTGCCGCACGGATTGCCGGAACAGCCCCCGAACTGCCAAAGAAGACCCCAAAGAAAAAGACCCCAACGCGGTTTGGTATCGTTTACGTGGTTCGGCGCACCGATGGCGCGTGGCTACTGGAGACACGGCCGGAAACGGGCCTTCTCGGAGGAATGCTTGGATGGCCGGGCAGTGAGTGGTCGGATGACCCGCAACCTGCCCCCCCACTGGACGCTGATTGGCAACACTTGGACACTGAGGCCCGCCATACATTCACGCACTTTCATCTGCGGCTCAAAATTCTTTGGGCTAAGGTTGATGACACCGCGGTGCCAGAACGTGGCACATTTATTTCCCCATCCGATTTCGCGCCCGCATCCTTGCCCACGGCGATGCGTAAGGTGTTCGATCTTGTGCATGCGACGTTACGGTAGAATTGCTAACCTCATGAGCGGTTTGTTAGCCTTTCCATCATAGCACGGAGAGTGATGATGACCGCGACACCAGACATCCCCAAGATTTCCCGTCTGACTTCGGCTTTGCCATTTTGGATGTCCTTGGGGCTTGTGCCATTGGCCGCGCTTGCAGCCACGCAAGGGGGTTGGACCATCCTGCTGCTGCCGCTGTCGACGTGGTATCTGTTTACTATGCTCGACTTCTTTGTGGGCCAGGCGGATGCCAATCCGGACACCGACACGCCTGACAACCAGCTTTTCTGGTATCGGTTGATCACGATGCTTTGGGCGCCCATCCAGTTGCTGACGGTTTTCGGGGCTTTGGCCTATGTGACTGCGACAGGGCATCTGAATGCTTTTGAACAATGGGCGCTGTTTGCTGCACTTGGTATTTTGTCCGGCACCATCGGTATCGTTTATGCGCATGAACTGATGCATCAAAAGCCGAAGCTCGAAAGGTGGCTGGCAGATATCTTGATGACGTCGGTGCTTTATGGGCATTTCCGGTCAGAACATCTGCTGGTCCATCACCGCTACGTTGGAACGCCACGCGATCCGGTGACGGCGCGCTATGGCGAAAGCTTCTACCACTTTTTCCAGCGGGTCTTGCGCCAAGTCGCTGTATCAGCCTTCAAGGCAGAAGCTGCGATGTTGGCACGTAAGAAACTGCCATGGCATCACCGCAGCAATCCCTTCTGGCTGTATTTCGGCCTTCAACTTGGCTTTCTGATCATCGCGGGGCTGATCGGCGGCTGGTGGGGCGTGTTCCTTTTCGCAACCCAAGCGTTCTGGGCCGTTTTCCAGTTGGAACTCGTGAATTACGTGGAACACTACGGGCTGACGCGCAAACACTTGGGCGACGGAAAGTATGAACACGTTCTGCCGCGCCATTCCTGGAATGCAACACAACAGGCATCGAACTGGCTGCTGATCAACTTGCAGCGCCATTCCGATCACCACTACAAGCCGAACCGTCGCTTTCCGCTGTTGCAGACCTATGACGCAGAGGAAGCACCGCAGCTGCCACATGGCTATCCTTTGATGACAATGGTTGCTTTGATTCCCGGCCTATGGGCAAAAATGATGAACCAGCGTGTCAAAGCATGGCGCGCGCGCTACTACCCTGAGATCAAGGATTGGACGCCGTACAAGACAGCGAGCAACCCGATGCCGCGCTGACGTTTGCGTCAGTGCCCGTGACCTGACAGGATGCCGCACTAGCTCTTTCCCATTCACATATGAATGGAGAACGAGATGACCACACTCACACGACGTTCCTTGCTCAAGGCCAGTGCTGCATTGCCTGCCGCCGGATTAGTTGCAACCAGCGCCAAGGCCGAAGCCCCCATGCTGGGCCAGAGCTTTGCCCGACACCGCCGCTTTATGATCGGCGATTTTGAAGTGACCACCATCCTTGGCGGCACCGTCACCCGCGAAGGCCCACAGGGTATCTTTGGCATGAACGTGAGCGAGGAAGAATTCGCGACTGTCAGCCGTGACAACTTCCTGTCGACTGAGGCGACACAGTTCTTCTTCACCCCGACGGTTGTGAACACCGGATCAGAGCTGGTCCTGTTCGACACAGGCCTTAACGGTGAAGCAATTACCGGTGCTTTGGCAGGGGCAGGCTACACGCCTGATCAAGTCGATGTCGTGGTCCTCACCCATATGCACGGTGATCACATCGGCGGTTTGATGACGGATGGCGCACCGACCTTTGCCAACGCCCGTTATGTGACCGGTCAGGCAGAGTTCGATCACTGGGCCGGTGCTGGCAACGAAGGCTTTGACATGAATGTGCGCCCCTTGGCTGAGCAGATGACATTTATCGGCGATGGCGACGATGCGGTTTCTGGTATCACGGGCATGGCCGCCTTTGGCCACACACCCGGTCACATGGTCTATCGTCTGGATAGCGCGGGCGAAGGCCTTGTGATTTTCGCCGACCTTGCCAACCATCCTGTATGGTCGCTTGCGCGCCCCGAATGGGAGGTGCGCTTTGATGCAGACAAAGAAGCCGCCGCCGCAAGCCGTCGCAACGTGCTGGGCATGATCGCGGCGGACCGCATTCCAGCCGTGGGATATCACATGCCCTTCCCCGCACTTGGCTATGTCGACACCGGCGCAGGCGATGCAGCGTTTCATTGGGTGCCAGAGTCAGGCCAGTTGATGGGCTAAACCCAACAAAGAAAAAGCCCCGCTATCACATGGGATAGCGGGGTTGAAAGTTAGTGCTTACGGACGCCCCCACCTTGGAAACGATTGCCGCAGGCACCGGCGGTATCAAGGTTGTTGAAGCGGGTTAGTGCTTCGCCATCTCTGAGCGGATCTGCTGGCGCAGCAGATCAATGGGCACCTTTTGCCCGTCGCGTTTAAATTGCCAATAGGTCCAGCCGTTGCAGCTTGGGGCGCCTTCCAGATGCGCGCCGACCTGATGGATCGATCCTTTGATGTCGTCACCAATTAACGTGCCGTCCGCGCGGACCTTGGCCTTGTGACGGCCATTCATGCTCCACAGCTCTTCACCGGGGCGCAAGAGGCCGCGTTCCACAAGGACACCGAAGGCCACGCGCGGCTCGGCACGTTTGGAGGTCGAAACCTCGAGGGACTCTTTATCGAATTTTCGGGTATTCTTGATGCGCTTCTCGGCCACCTTGCGGTAGCTTTCTTCGCGCTCGATCCCGATGAAATCACGGCCGAGCATCTTGGCCACTGCACCAGTTGTGCCTGTGCCAAAGAAGGGGTCCAGAACCACATCGCCCGGGTTTGTCGTCGCAACCAGCACGCGGTGCAACAAGGATTGTGGCTTTTGCGTTGGGTGGGCTTTGTCGCCGTTATCATCTTTCAGGCGCTCGTGGCCTGTGCAGATGGGCAGCACCCAGTCAGAGCGCATTTGCACGCCTTCGTTCAACGCCTTCAGTGCTTCGTAGTTGAAGGTGTATTTGCTGGCCTCTTCTTTGGACGCCCAGATCAGCGTCTCATGGGCGTTGGTCAGGCGCTTGCCGCGGAAGTTCGGCATCGGGTTCGACTTGCGCCAAACAACGTCATTCAGGATCCAGAAGCCTTGGTTTTGCAACTCTGCGCCCATGCGGAAGACATTGTGGTAGCTTCCGATGACCCAGATCGCGCCATTGGGCTTGAGCAACCGACGGGCAGCCTTCAGCCATGCGCGCGTGAACTGGTCATAGACCTTAAAGCTGTCAAACTGGTCCCATGCATCATCAACCGCATCCACTTTGGAATTGTCGGGACGGTGCAGGTCACCTTTAAGCTGAAGATTATAGGGCGGATCAGCGAAGATCAGGTCGACAGATCCAGCCGGCAGGCTGTTCATCTGCTCAATGCAGTCGCCATCAAGAATCGTGTTCAGCGGGAGCGCTTTCGCGCCCTTCGTCTTTGTTTTGATCGTCATAACTTGCCTCTAAGCCCGGCGGGTATCCCGCTCTTTTGCT
>CAYLMZ010000068.1:0-12649 GCA_964385035.1 uncultured Loktanella sp. | reverse complement strand
CATTTCATTCAGCCCACCGGGCATTGAGGCATAAAAGGCCGTCACCGGATCATACCCGCCAATCCGGCGATAGACGAAGAACGACATCGCCGCAGCCATCGCCAGAAACACAGGCAGTAGCAACAGCGTCACGACCCAAGACCCCAACAGCCCAAGGACTTCAGCGGTCACGCCCGCGCCGAGCATCACACCAATGATCGGGATCATCACAGGCCGCAGACGATCTGGCCCAGCAATAGGGGCGCGCAACATCGCAGCAACGGTGTTGGCAATCATCGGCCCCAGCATCCACGGCAAGGGAAGGCTAGCAAAATATGCGATCAATCCACCAGCAAGGCCAATCGCCAAGGCCAGTGTCTGACGCCCAAGAGGATGCGAAACGGTCAAACCTTGGACCTCAGACGCCCCCGATGTGATGGGTGCCACGCTCTTTGGCCAAGGCTATTTGCTTTTGGCGTTCACGGAAACGGGCTTTGTCCGCCTCGCTGGTTTCATCCACGCACTGATGACAAGAGACACCTTGCTCAAAGGCGGGATGATTGCGGTCGGTCGGCAAAATCGGACGGCGGCAGGCATAGCAAAGCTCATGCGGGCCCTCTTCCAACCCATGTCCGACGCTCACACGGGCATCAAAGACAAAGCACTCACCGTCCCATTTACTCTCTTCCTCAGGAACCTCTTCGAGGTACTTCAGGATGCCACCTTTGAGGTGATAGACATCTTCAACGCCCTGACCCATCAGGTAGTTGGTGGATTTCTCACAACGAATGCCACCGGTGCAGAACATGGCAATCCGCTTGTTGTGAAAGCGGTCCTTGTTCTTTTCCCACCACTCCGGGAATTCACCAAAGCTCTTGGTCTCCGGATCGACGGCACCTTCAAAGGTGCCAATGGCTACCTCATAGTCATTGCGGGTGTCGATCACCGCAACGTCGGGGGATGAGATCAGTTCATTCCAATCGGCTGGATCGACATAGTGCCCGACACGGGCGACCGGATCGACGTCAGGCTGGCCCATGGTCACGATCTCTTTCTTGAGGCGGACCTTCATGCGGTGAAACGGTGGCGTTTCGGCAAAGCTTTCCTTCCACTCCAGATCGGCGCAACCCGGCAGGGCGCGGATATGGGCGAGGACTGCATCAATTCCACTTCGGGAGCCTGCAATGGTCCCATTGATCCCCTCTTTGGCAATGAGCAAAGTGCCGGAGATGCCCTGCGCTTTGCAAAGAGTTTTCAAAGGGCTTTGAACAGCCTCAAGGTCGTCGAAGCGGGTGAAGTGATAGAGTGCAGCGATCGTATACATGCGGCTCCCTTACGCCTGAGCGCGCATTTCTTCAAGCTTTCGGGCGAACAGGGGCTTGGCCCCCGAAGCCCGTTCCGGGCTGGGTCTCCGACCCTGCGTCACTGAAATTGGTCCACTGGACCAATTTCCGGGCGTTCCGCAGCCCCCAGGATATTTTGGGGCCAATAATAACAATGGGTGCGCAATAGCCTTACGGCTGCTAAAGAAAGGACACGACCGCAGGAGATATCTGATGACCCATGCCCTACTTGTGATTGACGTGCAAAACGACTTTTGCCCCGGCGGCGCGCTTGCAGTGGCAGGCGGAGACGGGATCGTGCCGGGGATCAATGAAGCGATGGCTGATTTTGATGCGGTAATTCTGACTCAGGACTGGCATCCGGCGGGACACTCGTCGTTCGCAAGTAGCCACAATGCCGAACCCATGAGCATGGTGGACATGCCTTATGGTCCGCAGGTTCTTTGGCCAGCTCACTGCATTCAGGGCACCTCCGGATCTGCTTTTCATGCAGACCTGCATGTGGATCGGGCCGACCTGATTATCCGCAAAGGCTATAACCCTGCAATCGACAGCTATTCGGCGTTCTTCGAAAACGACAAAACAACCCCGACAGGGCTTGAAGGCTATCTGAGGACTCGTGGGATCACGCGCTTGACGCTTGTTGGGTTGGCGACAGACTTTTGTGTCAACTATTCGGCCGTCGACGCCGCGCGACTGGGATTTGAAACTGAGGTCTGCACGGATCTTTGTCGCGCGATCGATTTTGATGGATCGCTTGATGCCGCGAGAGCGGGCATGAAAGACGCAGGTGTCACGCTGGTCTAGCGTCCCTTTCGGGCAAACCAGACAGATGACACGCCTCCCGCCATAATAATCACAAGCCCGATCAGGCTAACCCAATCGGGCCAGTCTCCGAATACGGCCCAACCGATCACCATCGCCGACAGCAACTGGCTGTAGATCAGTGGCGCAATAACGCCTGCGGGCGTTGTGCGGTTCACCATCACCAGCAACAGGTTTCCGCAAGCCGACCCCAACGCCGAGGTAGCGATGAGGCCAAGGAATGGCGCGGTCAATTCAGGCCTGTCCGCCACAGCAAAGGGCGACAAGAGAACTGCCCCGATGGCCAATTGAGAAAACAAAAGGAACCTTGGTCGAAATTCCCCGGCGAGCCAACGGGTGGACACAAGATAGGCCCCGTAGAAGGCGCCGGCCAGCATCGCAAAACCCATGCCCACAGTCATTCCGAAGCCAGGTTTGACCACCAAGAGCACCCCGCCAAAGCTGATAAGCAGCAACACCGTGCGGATGAAGGTGATCCGTTCCCCAAGCAGCAAAGCCGACAGAAAATACGACACAACGGGCCCCACAAAGAACGCGCCAAAGGCGTTGGCCAAAGGCTCTGTTCTTAGGGCGGTCAAAATGCTTGTGATCCCGCCAACAATCAGGGCTGCCCGCAAATAAAGCCGCCAGTCATTGAACTGGCGCAACGCAGGGCGCGACAGACCCAAGACCGGTGCGAGCAGGACAGCGGCAAGGGCAAAGCGTGTCCATGCGACAAATGTCTGGGGAAATCCGGCGCCGATCAGCACTGTCGCCGCCGCATCTCCACCCACGATACATGTCATCGCGACCACAACGGTCACAACCAATTGCACGGAATATGGGTTTGCGCTTTGCACTGTGGTGGACCCTTGATGTTCCCTCGCGCTTAGATCACAGCGGTTTGCCGACTGCGACCCGCGGGGCGGCTTTTTCTTGCAAGGACTGGCGGGGCTTGGTCTAAGTCCCCTGCCAACAGAGGAAACACGCAGATGGTGGATATCGCCACACGGGTCTGGAACCACAAATGGAAGATCGACCCGATCGTCCGGTCATTGATCGACACCGATTTTTACAAGCTTCTGATGTGTCAGTCGGTTTTCCGCAACAGGCCGGACACGCGTGTGACCTTTTCTTTGATCAACCGGACCAAATCGATCCGACTGGCAGAACTGGTCGATGAAGGCGAGTTGCGCGAACAGCTAGACCATATCCGGTCCCTGCGACTGACCCGTGGCGAGAGCACCTGGCTGCGCGGCAACACTTTTTACGGCAAGCGCCAGATGTTCACATCTGCCTTTATGGAATGGTTCGAGAACCTGCAATTACCCCCTTATCATCTTGAGAAAAGGGATGGGCAGTATGAGCTGACATTCGAAGGCACATGGCCCGAGGTGATGCTCTGGGAAATCCCTGCCCTTGCGGTGATCATGGAGTTACGCAGCCGCGCGGTATTGCGGGACATGGGCAAGTTCGAGCTTCAGGTGCTCTACGCGCGCGCGATGACCAAGCTTTGGGGCAAGATCGAAGCATTGCAGCCGATTGAGGGATTGCGGGTCGCCGATTTTGGCACGCGCAGACGGCATAGCTATCTGTGGCAAGACTGGTGTGTGCAGGCGATGATGGAGGGGCTGGGCCCCAGCTTCACCGGCACATCTAACTGCCGCATCGCCATGATGCGCGAGATCGAGGCGATCGGGACAAACGCCCACGAACTCCCTATGGTCTATGCGGCACTGGCCGAAGATGACACGGCTCTGCGGCAA
The DNA here is from genome assembly GCA_964385035.1 of uncultured Loktanella sp. Lineage (GTDB taxonomy): Bacteria > Pseudomonadota > Alphaproteobacteria > Rhodobacterales > Rhodobacteraceae > Yoonia. The sequence goes on along the minus strand of CAYLMZ010000068.1, from coordinate 8,757 downwards.
TCGCCCTACGATGTCTTGGCCGACTGGCACGAAGAACATGACGGCAATCTGCGGATCATTCTGCCCGACACCTATGGGACCAAGGGGTTCCTTGAAGGCGCCCCCGACTGGTTGGCCGGTTGGACAGGGATCAGGGTGGACAGCGGCGATCCCGCGACAGGTGCTGAGACCGCTATTGATTGGTGGACCTCGCGGGGGGAGGATCCGAGAGAGAAACTGGTGATCTTCTCGGACGGGCTCGATGTGGATAAGATCCGCGAGCTACACCAACAATTTGCTGGCCGGTGCCGTGTCAGCTTTGGTTGGGGCACAATGCTGACTAATGATTTCAAGGGATTGGTTGCGGATGACGCGCTGGCGCCGTTTTCATTGGTCTGCAAAGCGGTTGCGGCGGATGGAAAACCAACGGTGAAGCTGAGTGACAATCCGAACAAGGCGATGGGCCCCGCGGCTGAAATCGCCCGCTACAAGCGGGTCTTTGATGTGGGGGCGCAGACCGAACTTGATGTGGTGGTTTAGGATGTCACGCGGCTGAAACTATTTGCCCAGTATCGTATCCTACTTTGGCGCGGCTTTTTCCGGCCTCTTTCGCAGCATAAAGTTGCAAATCTGCCTGCATCGTCAACTCTTCGCATCCCAGATCGGAACGGGTCCAATAAGCACCCATGCTGATGGAGGCTGATACCGATTTACCATCGGTTGCGATCTCGGTCTCACGAATGACCTGACAAAGACGATCGGCGAGGGGGGCAACGTCACCTCTTGCTATATCGGGAAGCAGGACCGAAAACTCGTCACCGCCCTGTCTCGCAAAGACAGCATCACTGCGCAGCACCTGACCGATCCGGTCTGCGATTGCCGCAAGCACAACATCACCGACATCATGGCCATGGGTGTCATTGATCGTTTTGAAGTTATCCACGTCAAAATAGAGCATCGCGCGCCCTTTGCTGGCCTCAGGCGAAATGCGAGAGGCCGCGTGCTCCAGCCCGCGCCGGTTCAACAGATTGGTCAATGGGTCATGATGGGCGTGTGTTTCCATTAGCCGGCGATGTTCAAGAAAAGCAATCTCGCGCCGGAAAATCAGGCCAAGCACGACGCACCCCAAGATATTCGTCGTGACCAGCATTGGCCCAATCGAAAGAAGAAGCTCGAATGCCATACCCTGAGGTAAAAGAAACAGCGCCAAGAGTGACGGTGTGATCGCCATGCCAAGTGACGCGTCAGCGATAATTTTATTGCGGATATGGATGTAAACAAAGCGATGCCATAGCGATGCCAATCCGAATGCGGCAATCAATCCTGCTACGCCGGACATCATGCCAACGCCCCCAATCATAACGCGACATGCGATCCCCATGACCAATGCAACGAACCCTGCCTGATACCCCACGCAGGATACAGCCACAGCGATCAGCAAGCTGCGCGTGTCAAAGATCACACCTTCACCAATCGTGAGTGGATTTGTCATGCCAACCACGATTGCGCCGCCAAACATCACCCCAAAGGCCAGTTGTTCGCTGCGGCTTCCCGAAAACCGATTCAGAGTCAGGCTGAACAAAAAGGCGATCCCCATGATTGCAAAGGCAGGGGCGAGCAGAAGATGTAAATCGGGCATCGACACGGGTCCAAGAGATTGACCCATAGGTTGTGCGTGATTCCTTAAAATCTCGTGTGCGCTGAACCGAAAATCACTCGTCTACCTTGCCGCGCAAAGCCTTCACTTCCCCGCGTGCCTTCTTTGCAGCTAGCCGCCGCTTCACTGACCCATAGGTCGGCTTCGTCGCCAGCCGCCGTTTGGGCTTCTCTGTTGCCTTCACGATCAACTCTGCCAGCCGATCCCGCGCGATCTCGCGGTTGCGGGCCTGGCTGCGGGTTTCTTGCACGAAAATCACCACTGCACCGTCTTGCGTCCAGCGGCGACCGGCGAGCCGCTTCAGTCGCGCTTTCACGGGCGGGGATAAGTTGGGCGAGCGCGCGGCCTCAAACCGCAACTCAACCGCCGTTGATACCTTGTTCACGTTCTGCCCACCCGGACCAGAGGCGCGGACAAAGCTCTCGGTCAGCTCCCAATCGGCGATCTCGATCTGATCGTTAATCTTCATCTTGGCCAAAAAACTCCCGCCGGAGGCTCCGGCGTTTCCGTTATCGCATCTCTATCTCATTTAGGTGCAACACGACATAAGTGGACCATGAAAAAGGGCCACCCCGGCGACGGGATGGCCCTTTCCTGAATTAGCGGAGGTGGGTCGGTTAGAGTTGTCCCACCTTGGGTCTTCTTCAGCCAAGGGCTGCCCTAGCTGTGAACCTCCCAAGTTGTCCCGACACACTTCTCCAATACCTCATGATGCACTGGATCACCTCCTTTCAAATGTTTCGCCTGAAAAGAGATTCGCACAGATCTGGTATATTTCAAGTAAAAAGATACCCGATGTCGTGTTTATGCAGTGCGCGCCATGATCCGCCCAACAATGATGCGAAACGGCACCAAAGCGAGCAACGCGATGCTCAGCTTTACACCCCAGTCAGCGACGGCCAGTGTGACCCAAAGCGGGGCCTCAGGGCCGGTCAGCAGGAACGGGGCCGCGCCCTGTGCCCAAATCACTTCTTCTGCGGCAGACGCGCTGAAGCCATTGAAAATACTGGAAAAAGCGATGGTGAAAAAGATCGCTGTGTCGACAGTTGATCCAACCAACGTGCTGCCCAAAGGCGCTTTCCACCATGATCCATCACGCAAACGGTTGAAAACAGCAATGTCCAGAAGCTGTGCTACAAGAAACGCGGTTGCAGAGCCGATCGCGACACGCAGTGCCACCGCAGGATACTCAAATCCGTCGCCCTGCAGCATGATCTGGCTACCAATCAGCGAACAGATGATCCCGACAACAAGACCAGAGAACACAACCTTGCGGGCGGCCTGTGCGCCATAAACGCGGTTCATCACATCCGTGACCAGAAATGCCAGCGGGTAAGTGAATGCGCCCCAGGTCAAAAGACCATCAAGCAGCAGGAATTGCACAAGGATGTTGGAAGCGACGACAATCGTCGCCATGGCGAGGACGCCGGGAAGGATGCGTGTCATATCTGATATCCGTTTTGACAAGGTTGCGGCACTTGGCCCCGCGTGGGGACGCCGCGACCTAACGCCCGGCTAGTCGTCCGTCAACACATATTCGACGATCTCGGTGCGTTGCAGGCTGCGAAAATTGTCATCAGAAATCATCGTCATCACAAGGGCGTCGCCATCCTGCCAGACGCTGATCCCTTCCAGATTGTCATGGGTCAGCAGACCAGTTTCAAGCAATGTGACCTCTCCGGTTCCATCCATCTCGAACCGCCTGACACGGGACCGAAAGCCGATCCCGACAAAGTCGCGCTCAAGGACATAAAGCCGCCCGTCAGGCCCGATGTCAGCCCCGGCCATCAAAAACGGGCCACGACGCGGAAGCGTGAAAACGACGTCCCACGCCCCATCGCGCAGGCGGTAAACAGGGAAAGGACGGTCAGCGCGGCCCGATCTTTCGGGTATCGTATAAAGGACACCTTCGGCGTCGATCGCGACGGCCTCCAAAGACGAATTCTCATAGTAGGTGTCGAAGACCGGATCACTCTGCAACGGTCCTGTTTCCCCCAGATCGCTGACAAGTTGGCGCAAGCCGTGCATCCACTCAAAAGAGATAAACAGTCGCCCATCTTCGCCAAGCGCCAGCCCTTCGCTATCGCTATTGGCGCGGGCGAGTGGCACCCGGGCACGCCCACGCAGCCTGACAAAACCGTCCAATTCGATGTCTTTGATCATGCCGTCCTGACGCAGCAATCTGCCCGTCGCAAGATGTCCGCGGTCACTCAGCGCATAGAAATTCTGGCCATCGCCGGTCAATTCCAGCCCCGAGAAACCCCCGAATGCGGTGTCATCTACTGACCAAACAAAAGTGCTTCGCAGCTGTGCTTGCTGCGCAGCAACTGGGCCTGCCAGAAAGGCAAGCACGGCCAAAAGACGAAAAAGCAAACTAGTTCGCGTTCAACACATCCAGACACTGACCGGGCAGTTGCGCCATGGTCAGTTCCGGGCGCGGTGTCGGCGGTGGCGCATCCGGGTCAGGCGGCGGCGGGTTCAGAATCCGATCAACCCAACCATCCGCATCCGCGCAGCCGTCACCGGGCGGCGGGGGTGGTTGATCCTCACAGTTCCGGTCGCCTTCGGGGCAATTCAGACGCACATGAAAATGATAATGATGCCCCCACCATGGGCGGATCTTGCGCAACCACTCACGATCGCCGGTAGCAGAGTTACACATAGCGACCTTTGCACCGGGGAAAACAAAGATGCGGGCCACACGGGGGTCAGAGGCGGCGGCGCGCATGATTGCTTCGTGTTGCGGTGACCAGCGGTCATTGGTGAACGCCCCTGCAGAGCGACGCATGGAAATCGACGACAGGTTCTCACGCTCTTGTTCGGTCAGATCAAGACGGTCAGGGGGTAGCATCCAGATATCGGCATCCAGCCCTGATTGGTGACTGCGGTGCCCTGTCAGCATCGGCCCACCACGTGGCTGGCTCATGTCGCCAACATACAGCCCTTCCCACCCTTCCTGGGTGGCGGCAAAACGGCTGAGGTCCTGGACAAAATCAATCGTGACAGGTTGGGCCCAGTTGCGGTTGCGCGACAGGCGCATGGCCTGCCATGTCGGGCCGGTTTCAGCAAGCTCAACAGCCCCCGCCTGACAGCCGCGTGCATAGCCGCCAATAGCTTCCGAGCGTTGTGGCGAGGCAACAGGCTCTGCCCCGAAAAGGAACTTGGCCACCCTTGTGTCATTGGCGTTCTGGCTGGCCAGACTGACGGTCTCGGGACCATCGGATTGGCAGGCGGCCAATGTGCCTGCGATCAGTGCTGCTACGATGAAGCGGACCATTCTGCGCGATCTCCGTCTTTGTTGACCCAGCGTAGCAGGAAAAGACCGATCAGGAAAAGGAATACCACAGGCAGAAAGCCCAATTGGTTACTTCCCGTCCAGAGTGTGAAGATCGTGATTAGCGCAGGAGCCAGAAATGCAGTGGCTTTGCCGGTCAAAGCAAACAGGCCAAAGGCTTCGGCAGGACGGTCGGGATGGGTATGGCGCACCATCATCGAACGGGATGACGCATAAAGCGCACCCCCCGCACCACCGATACAGATACCGCAACCATAGAAAATCATGTCAGGAATACCGGAGCCTTCCGCGAAGGGAATGCCATAGATGCCCTCTCGGGACATGCCGATGATAATCGCCGAGACACCGACCAAGACCCAGACTGCCACGCGGATCACAGGCTTTGGGCCATATTTCTGATCGCAGAGGCCGCCAATCCACGTGGTGACGGCGGCGGCAATCGCCGCAATGATCCCGAAGACCCCAATCTGGATAATCCCCCAATCCAGTACCAAGGCCGCATAAACGCCACCAAACGCGTAAAGAGCGTTCAGCGCATCGCGATAGAACATGGACCCCACAAGAAAGCTCAACAGGCTTTTGCGAGCAAATACACCGCGCAGCGTGTTCATCAGATCACCCCAGACAGCGCTGAGCTGGGTGGACTTGGAGCGCACGTTTGGATTGTCGCGGACATAGAGGAAGAAGGGGATGATAAAGATGATATACCAGATCGCGATAAACGGCCCGACAAAGCGGGTGCCTTCGCGGGCTTCCGGGTCCAACCCAAAGGGCGGCGGATTGCCAAGCAGGGTCACGCCTTCCTCGTTTTCGGCAAAGATCAGCAGCATGATGAACAGCGAAACAACACCACCCCAATAGCCGAACGCCGCCCCTGAACCCGAAATGCGGCCCACTTCCTTTTCATTGCCCAAGGACGGCAGGATGGCATTGATGAAATTCAGCGCACTTTCAGCTGCGAAAAAGCCCACATAGAAAATGACCAGCATCAAAACCAAGGCAGAGCCATCTGGGGTCAGCCCCCAAAGCGAGAACGTGGCCAGAACATATATGATCGAGAAAAAGGCGATCCACGGGACCTTACGGCCCGAATTGTCGGCAAACGCCCCCAGAAATGGCGCCGACAGTGCGATCAAAAGACCGGCAACGGTCTGGCCTGCCGACCACATGGATTGTGCACGGGCGTCAGCGGTGGCTTCATCAAGTCCGGCAGTCAGAAAATACTCGGTCGCAACAACCGCAAAATAAGGGCCAAAGATGAACGTCAGGCCAAGTGTGTAGAATGGCTGCGACGCCCAATCAAACGCCATCCAGCCCCAAACGCGCTTTTTATCAACTGCCATGAACTCGTCCCTGTCTTCCCTTGCAGGGATAAGACACAGAGAAACAGCAATCTGGCAAGCAAAGCTTTACGGCAGGTCAGGCGACGTCCCGTCAGTCTTGCCATCAAACTCTGGTGGCCAGGGGCGCGTGTTGTCGGCATCGACCCACGCCTGCGCCCAAGCGGGCAAGGCGGGGGAAGGGCCGTCATAGCCCACGGCCTCGAACACGCGCTCTGGGGCGACAATGCCGTTCTTGTCTGTCAGGGCAGAGCGATAAAGCGCCTGCACAGCACAATCCTCACCGATCCAGATGGATTGCTCGATATAGAAAAATCGGTGATCCCAGCCCAGACAACGGCTGACGGTGCGAAATTTCACGAAGGGCTTGATCCGCTTGCGATACCGCAACGAACTGCCCGCAATTGTCAGGGCCCACCGGTTATCGACCAACGCTTTGAGCAAGCCAACCCGTTGGGCAAGCCCCGTCCGTCCGATATCAAGGATCGACAGGATGCGCCCGTTGTTCATCTCCAGAAAGTTGTCGATGTCCTGCGGCCAGCAGCGATGATAAGATGTATGCGCCTCAAGCGCATCAAGCGGCGCAATTTTGCGGGCGCGCAAAACTTCTTTAATCACACGAACAATCGGGTACATCGGGTTTCCTCAAATCTCTGCGTGATATTGGATTGCTTGACGTGCACGTCAACTTTGACCTCGCGGCAACCTTGGGCTTGCCTGATGCCCTCAGAGGACTTAGGTCACAAGGATCGCATTCGAGGACCCGCCATGCTCACAATCATCCAAGCCATCCTTTTGATCCTGGGCGTTTTCCGCTTCTTCGTCATCGCGCACTTCATCATGAGCTGGCTGTTGCGTTTTGAGGTTCTCAACATACGGCAAGAGTTCGTGGGGCAGGTGTGGTATATGCTCGAACGTATCCTTGAGCCGGTCTATGGCCGCATCCGCCGCTATATGCCTGATCTGGGCGGTATCGACATCACACCAATCGTGGTGCTGGTCGGTATCGAAATTCTGCGGATCTTCCTGATCAACAACGCCGTTGCCTTCTACTAAGGTTCCCCTTGCTGAACTGATGTAACCGATCGGAAATCGCCCATGGCGCAAATGCGACGCTGGCAGTCGCACATGTCATTTCCGCGAAGGCTCAGGAATGGTCTATTCTGCTTCAGTATAACGGGAGTCGCAGATGTCAGACCGCATCACATTTACACTGAACGGTGAAACCGTGACCGCCACACCGGGTGAAACCATCTGGGAAGTGGCCAATGGTCGTGGCCTCGTGATCCCGCATCTGTGCCACAAACCGGCACCGGGCTATCGCTCTGACGGCAATTGCCGCGCCTGTATGGTGGCGATTGAGGGCGAGCGGACATTGGCCGCCTCCTGCATCCGCGAACCCAGCGAAGGCATGGTTGTGACCACCGACCAGCCGCGCGAAACTCAGGCGCGGAAAATGGTCATGGAACTCCTCGTCGCCGACCAGCCCGCCCAAGACGTGGCCCATGATAAATCCGCGCATCTTTGGGATATGGCGAAAGCCAACGACGTTCATGAAAGCCGCTTTCCCGCGAAAGAAGACCACATCCCGCTTTTGGATGACAGCCATGTGGCGATGTCCGTGAACCTTGATGCCTGCATCCAATGCGGCCTGTGCGTGCGGGCCTGCCGCGAGGTGCAGGTCAACGATGTGATCGGCATGGCAGGGCGCGGGGCAACCGCCTATCCCGTCTTTGACATGTCCGACCCGATGGGGGCCTCGTCCTGCGTGGCTTGCGGCGAATGCGTGCAGGCCTGTCCAACAGGGGCGCTTCTGCCGGCCACCGTAACAGACGAGAACCAGATCGGTGACAGCAAAGACTACGACCGCGAGGTTGAAAGCGTCTGTCCCTTCTGCGGCGTCGGCTGTCAGGTCAGCCTCAAAGTCAAAGACAATAAGGTCAAATACGTCGAAGGCATTAACGGCCCCGCAAACGAAGGCCGCCTGTGCGTCAAAGGTCGCTTTGGCTTCGACTACATCCACCATGACCACCGGATCACCAAACCACTGATCCGGCGCGATGATGCACCAGCTAAGGGACTGAACGTGGACCCCGGCAACTGGCAACAGTTCTTCCGCGAGGCGTCTTGGGACGAAGCGCTCGACGCCGCAGCCAATGGCCTAAAAGAGATCGGCGGCACAGGCGTGGCCGGTTTCGGCTCTGCGAAATGCACCAATGAAGAGGCGTATCTCTTCCAAAAGTTGATCCGTCAGGGGTTCGGCCATAACAACGTTGACCACTGCACGCGGCTCTGCCACGCCTCATCCGTCGCAGCGTTGATGGAGAACGTAGGCTCCGGCGCTGTCACCGCGACCTTTAACGAGATCGAAAATGCGGATGTGGCCATCGTCATCGGCGCGAACCCGATCGAGAACCACCCCGTCGCGGCGACCTAATTCAATCTATTCTACAAGCGCGGCGGCAAGCTGTTCGTCATGGACCATC